>JAQUNM010000006.1 GCA_028717605.1 Minisyncoccota bacterium | reverse complement strand
GCCTAGCGCAAAACCACCACTTTTTAGAATAAACAGCAATTCCGTCTAAAAAATCTTGCTCCTCGTTTTTATATCTTTTTTTTAGTTTTTCTATTAATTCTTCTTTTTTCTTTATTTTCAAATTTATTAAAGGAGTTTTAAAGTAGGGTAATTTTATGAGTTTTTCTTCATTGATAATTTGTAAAAGAGTTAAAAAGGAAATTAATCCTGAATCAAAAAAACCATTATCTCTGTAACAATAGTGGCCAGATGTTTCCCCACCCAAAACAGCTTTATTTTTTATCATTTTTTCTCTAATATTAACCACCCCTACACGTGATTTAATTGGTTTACCTTGCCATTTTTTGATGAATTCAGGAACAGCTCTAGAAGTAAAAACTTCAAAAACAATGGCTGAAGGTTTTTTTTCTAAGAATTTTTTAGCTAAATGTAAAAAACAGACGTCAGGACTAATCATTTTGCCTCTTTTATCTACTAAGAAAATTCGATCTCCGTCACCATCAAACAAAAAGCCATAATCTGCTTTTTCTTTAATAATTTTTTTCTTGATAGGTAAAAGAGCATTTTTGTCTAAAGGGTTTGGACTTCTTTGCGGAAAGTTTCCATTAGGTTCAAAATTTAAAGGAATAATATCTAATTTTAATTTTTTTAAAGCAATACCAGCTACTCCATTACCTGCATCAACCACTATTTTTTTTCCTATGCTTTTGTTAGTATAGGCTGAAAGATATTTTAAAAAATCTTTATAAGGATTAAATTTTATTATTTTTCCTTTTTTTTTCTCTTTTAATTCTTTTAAATCTTTCATCATTTCTCCCCTAATAATTTGGACTTGTTTTTTCCTTTTTTGCACCATTTTAAAACCATTATATTCTTTTGGATTATGACTAGCGGTAATCATTATTCCTGAGTCAAAATTGTAATGATTAACACAGAAATACATTAATTCTGTAGGGGCTAAACCTAGATTATAAACATTACTACCCTGAGAAATAATACCCCTAGATAAGAACTTAAAAAGAAGAGGAGAAGACAATCTAGCATCATAACCCACAGCTATCTTTTTAGATTTGGTTTTTTTGACAAAATTTTGGCCGACTAAATAAGCGATTTTTTCAGATAGTTCTTGGGGAAAAATTCCTCTTATGTCATAAGATTTAAATATACTCATAATGATTAATTATAGCATTGAACGATTTTAGTACAAGCTTGAAATCCCTATTTTTTTAAGCTATAATGGAAGTTATGCAAGATAATTTTATCAAGATAAAAGGAGCTAGAGTTCATAATTTGAAGAACATTAATCTTAATATACCCAGAAATAAATTAGTAGTTATTACTGGTATTTCTGGTTCTGGTAAAAGTTCTTTAGCTTTCGATACTTTATATGCCGAGGGACAAAGAAGATATGTAGAAAGCCTTTCTGCCTATGCTAGGCAATTTTTGGGTATCATGAACAAACCAGAGGCAGATAAAATAGAAGGGATAAGTCCTGCTATTTCTATTGATCAAAGAAAAGGAGGGCATAACCCTCGTTCCACTGTTGGGACCATTACTGAAATATATGATTATTTAAGGCTTTTGTATTCTAGAATTGGTCAGCCCTATTGTCCTAAATGTCAAAAACCAATCATTTCTCAAACTATTGATCAAATTACAGATAAGGTTTTATCTCTTTTTAAAAAAAAGCCGATAATAATTTTAGCTTCAGTTATTAATAAAAAAAAAGGAGAACACAAAGGAATTTTAGAAGAAATTAAAAGAAGTGGTTTTTCTAAGGTAAGAATTAACAATATTATTTATTCTTTAGAAGAAGAGATTTATTTAGAAAAAAACAAAAAACATAATATTGAAGTAATAATAGATAGATTAATAATTGACCAAGATCTGGATAAGCCAAGGCTGATAGATTCTTTAGAACTAGGTTTAAAAATAGGAAAAGGAAATATTTATGTTAATGATTTTTTATTTTCAGATAAATTTTCTTGTAAAAAATGCGGTATTTCTTTTTTAGAGATAGAACCTAGGCTATTTTCTTTTAATAATCCTTATGGAGCGTGTTCTGGATGTACTGGTTTAGGGGAAAAATTAGAAGTAGACCCTGAGTTAGTGATTCCTAATAAAAACTTAACCTTGGCTGAAGGAGCAGTTATTCCTTGGATGAGAGCTTCTCATAAAATAGGCAGGCAAGGATATTTTTGGTATTTACTCTCCAAGATGTCTAAAAAGTATAACTTTTCTCTCGATGTTCCTGTTGGAGAACTAGATTCTAAATTTATTAATATTGTTTTGAATGGTGATAAAGAAATAGAAGGGGTTATTCCTAATTTAATGAGAAGATATCATGAAACAGACTCTGATTGGACAAGAAAAGAAATTGAGCAATATATGATAGTTAAACAGTGTCCTTTATGTAAGGGGAAAAGGCTTAAGCCAGAGGCTTTGGCAGTTAAGGTAGCTGATTGCTCTATTGATAAAATAGTTGACTTAAGTATTATTAAGGCAATTAAATTTTTTAAAACAATTAAGTTATCAAGCTCAGAACTTAAAATAGCTAAGCCAATTTTGAAAGAAATAATAGAAAGAATGGATTTTTTACAACAAGTAGGCTTAGATTATTTAACCTTAAGCAGAAAGGCTACTACTTTGTCGGGTGGAGAAGAACAGAGAATAAGACTAGCCACCCAAATAGGATCAAAACTAACAGGGGTATTATATATTCTTGACGAACCTTCTATTGGGTTACATTCTCGAGATCAGCAAAAGCTGATTAATATTTTGAAAAAGTTAAGAGATTTAGATAATACTGTCATAGTAGTAGAGCATGATAGACAAACCATAGAACAGGCAGACTGGGTGATAGATATAGGACCAGGAGCAGGAAGACAAGGGGGTAGGGTTGTTTTTCAAGGAACGCCTAAGCAACTTTTAAAAAGCCAAACTTTAACAGGTGATTATTTGGCTTATAGAAAAAAAATTCAAATTAAAAAAGAATTTTTTAAAAAAAATGAGTTTTTATTGATAAAAGGAGCAAAACAAAATAATTTAAAAAATATTGATGTTTCTATTCCTTTGTCTAGATTTGTTTGTGTTACTGGTATTTCTGGTTCTGGCAAAAGCTCTTTAGTCAACGATATTTTAGCTAAATATCTCTTGAAAAAATTTTATAAAGCCAAAGAATTGCCAGGAAGTTTTAAAGAAATTAAAGGAACAGAATATTTAAATAAAGTCGTTTTAGTTGATCAGTCGCCCATTGGCAGAACATCTAGGTCTAATCCAGCTACTTATACTGGAATATTTTCTGTTATTAGGGATCTTTTTTCTAAAACCAGAGAAGCCAGAATAAGGGGATATACCGCAGGGAGATTTTCTTTTAATGTAAAAGGAGGAAGGTGTGAAAATTGTGAAGGTCAGGGAGAGATAAAAGTAGAGATGTATTTTTTACCTGATATTTATACAGAATGTCAGGAATGTAAGGGGAAAAGATATAATAAACCTACTTTAGAGGTAGAGTATAATGGAAAAAATATTGCTGAAATTTTATCTATGACTATTCAAGAAGCTTTAATGTTTTTTAAAAATATTCCTTCTATTTACGAAAAATTAAAAACATTAGAACAAGTAGGTCTTTCTTATTTAGAGTTAGGTCAGCCAGCTCCTTCTCTGTCAGGAGGGGAAGCTCAGCGAATAAAATTAGCCTCAGAATTGTCTAAAAAAGCAACAGGTAAAACGCTATATATACTAGATGAACCAACAACAGGCTTACATTTCGAAGATATTAGAAAATTATTACAAGTATTGAGAAACCTAGTAAAAAAAGAAAACACAGTTTTATCTATAGAGCATAACCTTGATTTTATTAAAAACACTGATTGGATAATAGACCTAGGTCCAGAAGGGGGAGATAAAGGAGGATATATTATTGATCAAGGAGAGTTTATTAAAAAAGGAGCAACAGCTAAACTCTTGACAAAAAGAACATAATGATTAAAATATTAGCAGAGAGACAATAAGTTTGCTAAAAATAACTAAGCACAACAAATCCATAAGTTGTGTTCAAAAAAAATGAAAATAAAACCATTAGCTGATTATGTTTTAATAGAGCCTGACAAAGAAGAAACAAAAACAGAATCAGGTATTCTATTACCAGAGACAGCTGACAAAGAAAAGCCAGAGCAAGGTACTATAATCGCAGTTGGGCCTGGGAGAAAAAACAAAGCAGGCAACGTGATTCCTTTAGAAATTAAAATAGGAGATAAAGTTTTATTTACTAAATATGGTCCCAATGAAATTAAAGTAAAAGACAAAGAATATTTAATTGCTAAACAAGAAGATATTTTAGCAATAATAGAATAAAAAAATATGGCAAAAAAAATATTATTTAGCGAGGAAGCTCGCAAAAAACTACAACAAGGGGTTAATAAATTAACTGATGCTGTCAGAGTAACTCTTGGTCCTAAGGGGAGAAATGTTGTTTTAGATAAAGGATTTGGTTCTCCAACTATTACTAACGATGGTGTAAGTATTGCTAAAGAAATAGAACTAGAGGATAAAACAGAAAACTTAGGAGCTGAAATTATTAAAGAAGTAGCTGAAAAAACTAATGATGCTTCTGGGGATGGAACAACCACTGCTTCTATTTTAGCGCAAGCTATTATTACAGAAGGGTTAAAAAATGTTACTGCCGGAGCTAATCCATTAGCCCTTAAAAAAGGAATTGAAAAAGGAGTGGATTTTATTATTAGAGAATTGAAGAAAATGGCTAAACAAATTAATTCTCAAGAAGAAATGGCTCAGGTAGCTACTATTTCTGCTGAAAGTAAAGAAATAGGAGACTTAATTGCTCAAGCTATGCAAGAAATAGGCAAAGATGGAGTGATCACAGTAGAAGAGTCAAAAAGATTTGGTTTAGAAAAAGAAACCGTTAAAGGCCTTCAAATTGACCAAGGGTTTGTTTCCCCCTATATGATAACAGATACAGAAAGAATGGAAGCTGTTTACGAGGACCCCTATATCTTAGTAACTGATAAAAAGATATCTGCTTTAAATGAAATTTTGCCTTTATTAGAAAAGATAGCTCAATCAGGGAAAAAAGACTTAGTTATTATTGCTGAAGAAATAGAGGGAGAAGCTCTAGCTACTTTAGTTTTAAATAAACTAAGAGGAGTATTCAATACTTTGGCTGTTAAGTCTCCTGGTTTCGGCGATCGAAAAGAGGAAATATTACAAGATATAGCAGTAGTAACCGGAGCAAAAGTTGTTTCTGAGCAAACAGGAATGAAGTTAGATAAAATTGATTTAGACGTTTTAGGTTCAGCTAGAAGAGTGGTTACCAAAAAAGAAACCACTACTATTATCGAGGGAAAAGGAGAAAAGAAAGATATTGATTTTAGAATAAATCAAATTAAAAAAGAAATAGAATCTGCTGATTCTGAATTTGATAGAGAAAAACTTCAAGAAAGATTAGCTAAATTATCTGGAGGAGTTGCAGTCTTGAAAGTTGGAGCTGCCACTGAAATAGAACAAAAAGCTAAACAGCATAAAACTGAGGATGCTTTGGCTGCCACTAAAGCAGCCGTAGAAGAAGGAATTGTTCCAGGCGGAGGAGTGGCTTTATTAAGGGCTAGCTTATTATTAGATTCTTTGTCCCTAGAAGGTGATGAATTAACTGGACTTAATATTTTAAAAAGGGCCTTAGAAGAACCAATTAGACAAATTGCTCAAAACGCAGCTGTTGACGGGGCTATTGTTGTTCAAAAGGTGAAAGAAGGAAAAGATAATTTTGGTTTTAATGCTGATTCTATGCAATACGAAGATTTAATGAAATCGGGCATTGTTGATCCAGTTAAAGTAGTTAGATTATCTCTACAGAATGCTGCTTCAGCTACTGCTACTTTTCTAACTACAGAATGTGTGGTTACTGATATTCCAGAAGAAAAAGAATCATCTGCCCAAATGCCCCAAATGCCGCCAATGGGTTATTAACCGAAAACCTGCTTTTTAGCAGGTTTTTTTGATTTTTAAATCTATTTTTGCTATATTAAGCTTATGAAAAAAATAGGGAGTATTATCGTTTCTTTTTTAATAGGATTTTTTGTTTTCTTTTTTATCATTAAATGGACTGGTTGGCAAGAAATAAGGAACGCTTTTAATCTTTTTTTAAGCTATAAGGGTCTATTAATTGTTCTTTTAAGTATTTTAATTTGGATTATCGGTGCTTTGAAATGGAAGCTTATTTTGCAAGATCAAGGATATCATTTCCCCTTTTTAAAATTACTAGAAATTTATTTTGCCGGGTCTTCTCTAACTTATCTAACCCCTATAGCTATTATAGGCGGAGAAGGATTTAGAGCTTATGCTTTAAAAAATAAATTTTCTATTCCTTGGCAAAAGAACATTGCTGTTTTAGCTATTGAAAAAATCCTCTCGGTTTTTTCTTTAGCTATTTTTTTGCTCTTTGGTATAGTTTCTTTCTTTTTTTTAACCTCTTGGTATTTAAAATATTTAGAAATTTTAATTATTGGTTTTTTTCTATTAGTTATTTTTATTCTTTTTTTTATTCATTTTAAACTTTATAAAAAAGAAAATTTAATAAAATTTATTTTAAGAATTTTAGGAGTAAAAAATAATGGAATGGCTTATAATTTTTCTCAAGATGTTTTTTCTTTCTTCCATTTTAAAAAACCTTTATTTTTAAAGACCTGTCTTGTTGCTTTTTTAAAATACGCTGCTATTTTTTTAAGAGTTTGGTTGTTGCTTTTTTTCCTGGTTCAAAATCAAAATATATTAATAGCTGGATCTATTATGCTTTTTATATATATTTCTTATTTAATTCCAGTGCCAGCAGCCATTGGTTCTTTAGAAGCAGCGCAAACTTTTGCTTTTGATTATTTAGGGTTTGAGGCTATTCAAGGAATCACCTTTAGTATTGTTCTGAGATCGGCTGAATTATTTGTGGTTATTTTTGGAATTATCTTTTTGTTAAAACTAGGAATTTTTCTATTTTTTGATAGAATAAGAAGTGGTTTTAATAATCATGAAAAAAAAATTACTGGGCAGAATTAATAAGGTAGCGGTTACTTTTATATTTTCCGACTTTTTACTTCATACTGGTTGGGGCCTTATTGGTCCTATTTTTGCTATATTTTTAATTGAAAATATTAAAGGAGGAAATTTAGGAACAGTTGGTTTCGTAGCAGCTACTTATTGGTTTGTCAAATCTGTTAGTCAGCCCTTTATTGCCAATGCTTTTGATCTAAACAAGGGAGAGGAAGATGATTTTAAATTTCTAATTACTGGTATGGTAGTTGCTAATTTGGTTCCTCTTGGTTATTTTTTTTCTACTCAAATTCATCATATTTTTCTATTGGAAGCAATAAGGGGAATGGCTATGGCTTTTGTTGTGCCAGCTTGGCTTGGTATGTTTTCTCGACACATTAATAAAAATTGGTATGCTTTTACTTGGAGCATTCAAAGTACCTCTATTGGTTTATCAATGGCTTTTGCCGCTGCTTTTGGTGGAGTAATAGCTAGTTTACTTGGCTTTAAAGTTATCTTTATTCTTGTTTCTATATTTGGGTTGTTTTCAACCAGTTTTTTATTTTCTTTAAGAAACAAAATATTTTTAAAGGACCACGAAACCTTTAACCCTGTTTTTTATGAGGAATAAAGAATTAGCTCGAATATTTTATAAAATTTCTCAATATTTAAGAACAGAAAATATCCCTTTTAAACCCCAAGCTTATTATAAAGCTGGGGTTTTTCTAGACTCTTTATCAACAGATATTCAAGAAGTTTATAATAAGGGCGGTTTAAAAGCCCTAGAAGCAATGCCAAGTATTGGCAGAAATCTTGCCTTAAAAATAAAAGAATATCTAGAAACAGGAAAAATAAGATATTTTGAAGAACTAAGAATACCTTTTAATTTAGATGAGTTAACAGCTGTGGAAGGTCTGGGCCCTAAAAAAGCTAAAAAGCTATACTTAGAATTAAAAGTTAAAAATATAAAAGATCTAGAAAAAGTAGCTAAACAAAGAAAGATAAGAAACCTTACTGGTTTTGATGAAAAATCAGAAAAGAATATTTTACAAGGCATTGAATTCTTAAAAAAAGATAAGGGAAAGTTTTTACTTTCAGAGGTTTTATTAATTTGTGATAATATAATTTCTATTTTGAGAAAACATGTTATAAAAATAGAGCCAGCTGGTTCTATAAGAAGAAGAAAAGAAATAGTCAAAGATATTGATTTATTAGCTGCTTCTAAAAATCCTAAAAAGACAATGCAAGTATTTTGTTCTCAAAAAGGAGTACAAAAAATTTGGTCTAAAGGCAGTACCAAAGCATCTGTTAAAACCAAACAAGGCATAGATATTGATTTAAGAATCGTTGATTTAAAAAGTTACGGAGCAGCTTTGCAATATTTTACTGGGTCTAGAGAACACAATATCATTTTGAGAAAAATGGCTAAGCAAAAGGGGTTTAAGCTTAACGAATATGGGCTTTTTAAAAACAATAGATATATAGCTGGAAAAACAGAAGAAGACATTTATGAAAAATTAGGCTTACCTTGGATTCCTCCCGAGTTAAGAGAACAAGAACTGATTATTAATATTCCGGAATTAATTGATTTAAAGGACATTAAGGGAGACTTACATTGTCATACTAATTGGTCAGCTGGCAAAGACTCTATAGAAAAAATGTATGAAAAAGCTCAAAAAATAGGCTATGAATATTTGGGTATTTCAGATCATACCAAGTTTTTAAGGATTGAAAATGGATTAGATGAAAAACGATTAATTAAACAATCTAATTATATTAAAAAGTTAAAAGAAAAAGGATATAATCTTTTACATGGTTGTGAGGCTAATATTTTAGCTAATGGTTCCCTGGATATTAAAAATGAAGTTTTAAAAAAACTAGATTATGTTATAGCCGGTATCCATTCAGGGTTAAACCAGGACATTACAGAAAGAATAATTAAAGCCATGCAAAATCCTTATGTTAAAATTATTTCTCATTTAACAGGAAGATTGATTAAAAAAAGAGAAGAAAGTATAATGAATTTTGATAAAATATTAAAAGCAGCCCAAAAAACAAATACTATTCTAGAAATTAATTCTTCTCCTCAAAGACTAGATATTCAGTCAGAATATATTAAAAAAGTCAAAGAAATGAAAGTTAGGTTGATTATTAATTCTGATGCTCATGAAACAAAACAATTAGAAAATATGCAATATGGTGTGTTCGAAGCCAGAAGAGGAGGATTAGAAAAAGAACATGTTTTAAACACTTTTTCACTAGCTTGTTTGACAAAGGTTCTTAAAAGAATAAAATAAACTAATATGAACAGAATAAAAATAATAATTATCTTAATAATAATTCTAATTGTTATTTTATCTTTTTTATTCCTTTTTCTCCAAAAAGAAACACCAGAAAATGAACAAATAATAGCAGAGAAAGATATTATTAGTCTTCAGGCTGAAGAACTAAAAGAACTAATGAAAGACTTCAAACCTTTAACTGAGGAAGACATAAAAAAACAAAGTGAAGAATTAAAAAAATTAATGCAAAATTTTTAAAAAACATATGAAAAACACATTCAAAATAGCAGGAACAATTCTGGGTATTGCTTCTGCTATATTCATAATAAGCTTCATGGTTCTAGCTTGGACAGGACCAAGTGCTAATCCTCCAGCAGAGAACATACCCGTTCCTTTAAACGTAGGAACAGATACTCAAGCTAAACAAGGAGCTTTAGGTATTGGTGGTCTTTTAACTGTTGATAGAATTCAGATAACAGGAGGTAATCCAGGACTAGGCAAGGTATTAACTTCTGGAGAGGATGGATTAACAACTTGGGAACCGTTTACTGGGGGCAGTGGAATATTTTCTGGTACAGAAGCAATTCTTTTTTCAAATTATAACATTGGTACTGCTGATGCTTTTCCCAAGAGAGTTTTTGTTACTAGTAATAACTATAGGGGTAATTTGGGGGGGTTATCTGGGGCAGATAATATTTGCAATCAGTTAGCAAATACAGCTGGATTAGGTGGAACTTGGAGAGCTTGGGTCTCTACATCTACCGTTGATGCCAAAGACAGAATAAGGCCTGGTATTTATAGATTAACTTGTGGTCAAGAAATTATTTTAAATGACGGAATACCTAGAAATTATTATCAGCTTGTTCATTTATTACCATCTTCTGATATTGCTAATTTTCCTGTTTTTGATCAGTATATCAATATAAAAAAAGCTATTTCTTGCGACGAAACAGGTAGTAGTAAATCAGGACAAGTTTGGACAGGCACTGGCACAGATGGGAAAAAATATGTTTATGGTTCTTGGAACACAACCTGTTCTGATTGGACGATATCTTGTTCGACTGCTTCTTGTACTGGGTTGAGTGGTCTTTCTAATAGACACGATACTAAATGGACGGATGATACAATTGATTGGTATTGGAATTATCTTTGTAGCTCTTATCGGGCTTTATATTGTTTTGAACAATAAGTCATTGACTTTTTATTATATTCATGTATCATGCATTTAGCAGGTTTCTTAGTGTTTTTTAGCATTTAAGAGGATAGTCGAGCCTGTTTTTAAGAGAAAATAAATATGAACACAAGATTATATATCGGTGGTTTACCTTACAGTATAACTGAAGATGTTTTAAAAGAACGTTTTTCAGAAGCTGGAGAGGTAAGTTCTGCTATTATTATTAAAGACAAAATGTCTGGCCGTTCAAAAGGCTTTGGTTTTGTTGAATATAGTAATGCAGAAGATGCTAAAAAAGCTATTGAAATGTTCGATGGTAAAGACCTTGAAGGAAGAACATTAACAGTTAATGAAGCTAGACCAATGAAAGACAGAGAATAATATTAATTATTCAGCCCGCCCATTTGGGCGGGTTTTTGTTTACAAAAAAAATAAATTAAATTAGAATAAAATATTATGCTTTATCACTCAAGAGAAATTCCAGAAGTTTTAAAGAGCCTTTGTTCTTGTTGGGATGGACTAACTAATGAAGAAGTGGAAAAAAGATTAGGAGAGTTTGGTTATAATGAGATTCCAGAAAAAGAAGCTCACCATCCTTTTTTACTTTTTTTAAAACAATTCAAAAGCATTTTAATTCTTATTTTATTTATTGCTGCTTTTATTGCTTTTATTTTTAACAAACACATAGATACTTATGTTATCTTAGCTGTTATTTTCTTAAATGCTTTAATGGGATTTTTGCAAGAATCAAAAGCTGAAAAAGCTATTCAAGCTTTAAAAAAAATGATGGTTCCCTTAGCCAGGGTGCAAAGAAATGGAGAATTAATAGAGATTAAAGCCAAAGAACTTGTCCCAGGAGACATTATTTTTTTGCAAGAAGGAGACAAGGTGCCAGCTGATGCAAGAATAATAGAATTAAAAGATTTTCGAACAGAAGAAGCAGTATTAACCGGAGAATCTTTTCCTATTGATAAAAATTTACATATTTTGCCAGAAAAAACTGAATTAGGAGATAGAAAGAACATGATTTATATGGGTACGTTTGTAGCTGGTGGTTCAGCCAAAGCAGTAGTTACTGGCACTGGGTTTAAAACAGTTTTTGGTCAAATTGCTAAAGATCTAGAGAATATTAAAAGAGTCAAGACTCATTTTGAGATCAAAACAGACAAACTAGCTAAGCAAATGGGTTTGATTGCTTTTTTTATGGCTTGTTTGATTTTTGTTTTAGGTTTTTTTGTTAGGGGTTTAGAATTTAAAGAGATTTTTATCTTTACCATTGCTGCTTTAGTTTCTGGTATCCCAGAAGGGTTACCAGCTATTTTAGTTATTGTTCTTTCTTTTGGGGTGCATAGAATGGCAAGGAGAAATGCTATTATAAGAAGATTGCCAGCAGCTGAAACATTAGGAATAGTAACAGTTATTGCTACTGATAAAACAGGTACTCTTACTCAGAATACCATGAATGTGCAAGAGATTGTTTTAAATAATAAAGAAAAAATAAATGTTTCTGGGAAAGGTTGGTATCCAGAAGGTAATTTTACTCAAAATGGAAAATCTATTTTGCCTTTGCAAAATTCTGATTTGTCGAAAATACTTCATATTGCGGCTATATGTAATAATGCTAGATTAGTCAAAGAGCAAGATCATTACAAAATAATAGGGGATCCAACAGAAGGAGCTTTAGTTGTTTTAGCTGAGAAAGCTGGCTTAAAAAAAGAGGTGATTATAGAAAAAAGATTAGACGACATTCCTTTTAATGTAGAGTTAAAATATAGAGCTTCTTTAGCTATGTTGGTTGATGAAAAAGATAAAAAAGAAATTTATGTTACTGGTGCTCCTGAAGCTGTTTTAGCTCAATCTGAATCTTTTTTAATTAATCAAAAAGAAGAAAAATTGTCAGACCAAAAAAGAAAAGAAATATTAAAACAGATTGACGACCTAACCAAACAAGCTATGCGAGTGATTGGGTTTGGTTATAAAAAAGTTGACTTAAAGGTAAAGACTATTTCTTATGACAATGTCGACAATCTTGTTTTTGCTGGTTTTGTTGGCATTTTAGATCCTCCAAGACAAGAAGCCAAAGAAGCTGTAGAAAAAGCTAAGAAAGCTGGCATTAGAGTTATCATGGTAACAGGGGATCATAAAAGTACTGCTTTAGCTATTGCTCAAGCAGTTGGAATTGAGAGTAAGGGGGCCTTAACCGATCAAGAGTTGATGAATTTATCTCAAAAAGAATTTGGAAAAGCTATTAAAGAAGTTAATGTTTTTGCCAGGTTGACGCCTAGTACAAAATTAAAAATAGCTGAAACTTTGCAGAAACAGGGAGAGTTTGTAGCCATGACTGGAGACGGAATTAATGATGCGCCAGCTATTAAAAAAGCAGACATAGGTATTTCTATGGGTATTACTGGTACTGATGTAGCTAAAGAAGCAGCAGAAATTGTTTTAACAGATGACAATTTTGCTTCTATTGTCAATGCTATTGAAGAAGGAAGAACTGTTTTTAATAATACTAAACAAACAAGTTCTTTTTTAATTACTACTAATTTTGCTGAACACGTAACCTTATTAAGTATTATGCTTTTAGCTATGCCTTTGCCCTTGTTGCCCACCCATATTTTATGGTTAAACTTAGTGACAGATGGGGTAGCTGGAGGAGCCTTAGCTTCAGAACCTAGTCATGTTAGAGTTTTAGAAGAAAAGCCGAGAAAAGCCTCAGAAAATATTCTTTCTAGAGACATTATTCCTTTTTTAGTATTAATGATGGTTTTAATGGCAACTACTACTTTATACTTTTTTAATTTCTTAAAACCCTTAAGTCTAGAAGCAGCTAGAACCGGAGCTTTTTTATGCATGGCTTTTACTCAATTGTTTAATGCTTTTAATATGAGATCTTTGAAAGAATCAGTTTTTCAAATAGGTTTTTTTACTAATAAATATATTATTATTGGTTTTTTGGTTTCAGTTTTTTTACAATTATTTGTTATTTATAATGATTTTTTCCAAAAGGTTTTTCATTTTCAAGAATTAAACATACTGGTAGTTATTAAAATAATTTTGATTTCTTCTTTGGTTTTGTGGTTCGGCGAGCTTTATAAATTATTAAAAAATGGAAAAAGAAACAGAATGGCTAGCTAAAGAAAAAGGCATATCAGAGAAAGATTTAAAAAGGCTAAAGAATAAAGAACCAATAGATTATATTATTGGTTTTTATGAATTTTTAGGCTGTAAGATTGATTTGAGTTATAAGCCATTAATACCGAGGGCAGAAACAGAATATTGGGTGGAGCAAATATTGCAAAATTTAAAAGGCGATTGTTTAGATATTTTTTCAGGCTCAGGTTGTATTGGTATAGCTGTTTTAAAACATACAAAAGCTAAGGTTGATCTGGCTGATAAGTATTTTATAAGTCAAATAAAATTAAATTTAAAAATTAATAATTTAAGGGCTAAAGTAATTCAATCTGATATTTTTTCCAAGATTACAAAAAAATATGATTTTATATTAGCTAATCCCCCTTATATCCCTTGTTCTAGAAAATTAGCAAAATCTATTTCTTATGAACCTAAACAAGCTTTGTATGCTGGAAAAGATGGATTATTTTATATTAAAAAGTTTTTAAAACAAGCTAGTTGTTATTTAAAATCATCAGGTGTAATTTACCTGGAATTTGATTCTTGTCAAAAAAAAGGAATAACAGAGTTATTAAAAAAATATAAATATGAATTTTTTAAAGATCAATATGGAAAATGGAGATATTTAAAAGCACAAAAAAAGGATTAATTTTAGCTATTTCTAGTAAAAAAGATGGAAACATGAGAATTTTGGCTAATCAAAAAAGATTTGCTAAAAAACTTGGATTTCAATATTTGAAAACTAATGAACAAGTACATAAAGACAAAATAGTTAAAGTTAATCTTAAAAGTAAAAGAACCAAAGCTGATGGTTTATTTACTAATGACAAAAGAATAGCCTTGGGAATAACAGTGGCTGATTGTCTACCTGTTTTTATTTATAACAACCAAGAATTTGCTTTAATCCATTGTGGGTGGCGAGGACTTTCTTTAAATATATTAAACAAAATAAAAATAAACAATAGTAAGGTTTTAATTGGTCCAGGAATTCTAAAATGTCATTTTAAAGTTAAAAAAGATGTTCAAGAAATATTTTCTTCTAAAATAAACCATATTGACTTGCAAGCCATTGCCGAAAAACAATTAATCTTGTCAGGTGTTAAAAAAAAGAATATAAAGAAAGTAAGAGAATGTACTTTTTGTTCTAATAAATACTTTTCTTATAGAAGAGGAGATAAGCAAGCCATGTTAGCTATTATTGGCTATAAATCATGAAAAAAATTATATTTATTTTAATTTTAATAATTAGCCTTACTTTTTTTTGGAGAAAAATTGAAGAACAGGTTAATACTTGGGATAACATTGAAATTCCAGAGATTGTTTTAGAAAAAGACATTGAAGAAACAACCCTAGAAGAAATTATTAAAGATAATGCTTTATTTAATAATTATGAATATTATTTAGAAGATTTGAACAAAGATGGTTTTTTGGAGGTTTTAATTATTAGTTTGAGCCCAGAAAAAAGCACAGCTGAATTTCTATTATTAAGCTTGACTGATAAAAAGGGGTCTTTTGACAAAAAAGGATCTTTAGTTTTAGAAAAAGAATTTTTAGGCACTCCTTTTGTTATTAAAACCCAGGATATTAAAAAAAATAATGTTCAAGAAATAGTTGTTGATTTAAATACAGGGGGAGTAGCCACTCAAACTCATGGTATTTTAGAATGGCAAGATGGTTTAAAACTTGTTATTATTGAAAAACAAGGAGAAAAAAAAGAAGCTGTTTTTTTAATAGGTTCTTCAGCTTTACATCATCAATTTTATTATTTAAAAGATAGAGAAATTATTGAGATAATTGCTTGGCAAGAACAAGAGCTAATTTGCGAGATAAATGTTTATGAATTAAAAAACAATATTTTTATTTTTAATAAAGAAAAATCCGACGAGTTATTAAAGAAAGCAGGAGATGATTGTCTATTAGAAAATGATTGAATTTAAAATTTTAAAGAAATCTAAAAAATCTGAAGCAAGACTAGGAGTTTTAAGAACAAGTCATGGTTTGATAAAAACTCCTTGTTTTGTGCCAGTAGCTACTCAAGCTTGCGTTAAAACTTTAGATAGCCAAGAAATACTAGAAACAAAATCTCAAATTTTAATAGCTAACACATTTCATCTTTTTTTTAAACCAGGAGATAATTTAGCCAAAAATCTTCATAAATTTATGAATTGGTCAAAACCCTTAATGACTGATTCTGGCGGTTTTCAAGTTTTTAGTTTGGGTTTTGGTAAAGATTTTAATTTTGGAAAAGTTAATTCAGAAAGAACAGATATTATTCAAAAAAGTTATCAACCAAAATCAATTAAAATTACTAATCAAGGAGTCTGGTTTTCTTCGCCCTTAGACGGGAAAAAGTTTTTTATGGGTCCCGAAGAATCAATTAAAATTCAAGAAAGATTAGGAGCTGATATTATTTTTGCTTTTGATGAGTGTACTCCACCAAGGGCGAGTAAAGAATATATCCAAGAATCTTTGATAAAAACTCATAATTGGGCCAGAACATGTTTAAAGGTTAAAAAAAGTAATCAAGCTTTATTTGGTATTATTCAAGGATCTAAGTATAAAGATTTAAGGAAACAAAGTGCTATTTTCATTAATTCTCTTGACTTTGATGGCTTTGGCATAGGGGGAGATTTAGGAGAGAAAAAAAGCATAACTAAAAATATTTTGAAAAATACTATTCCTTATTTAGATTTTAAAAAACCAAGACATTTATTAGGTATAGGGAAATTAGATGATATTGAAAATATTATCAAAGGAGGAATAGATTTTTTTGATTGTACAGTTCCTACTCATTTTGCTAGAAATGGTATTGCTTTTATTTATTCTGGATATCTGGATCTAAGAAAAAGAAAATTCTTAAAAGATAAGAATCCTTTAGATGAAAAATGTTCTTGTTTTGTTTGTCAAAATTACAAAAGAAACTATATTTCTCACTTAATTAGGGCTAAAGAAATAACAGGATTAAAACTACTTTCTTTTCATAATTTATATCTTTTTAATTCTTTTGTAGAAAAGACAAGAGAAAAGATTAAAAAGGGCTTGATTTAATTTGTTTTTTGCTTTAAAAAAGAATATAATAAAATAATGAATTCTGGTTTTTTCCATTTCAAAAAAACAAAAACATTAACAGTTTTAATACTGGTATTTTTATTAGCTTCAGTCTTCTTCTTTTCAGAACAATCCAGGCTTTATCTAGCTGATCTTCTATCTCTCCCAGGTAATTATCATACTATTGAAGCTAAAACCAATAATCCAGACCAAGGACTAATCAA
>JAQUNM010000005.1 GCA_028717605.1 Minisyncoccota bacterium | reverse complement strand
TAAGCTCTAAATTGTTTTTTTGTCTTATTTGTTCTTTTCTAATTAAATTGAATATTTTTAAGTCTTTCATAATCAGCTCCTTTTCTTATTATTTTGTAATTAATTAAGCTTATTATAGTAGACGGAAAAGAATCTGGCAAATCCCCTACATCAACAATTAAATCTGCTTGTTTGATTTGTTTTCGAACCTCCTTTATTTTAGTCAAACTTCCTTTGCCAGAAATATTAGCTGAGGTTCCGGTTAAAGGCTTATTATACTTTTTTAATAATTGATTTAATAAGGGGTAATCTGGCATTCTTAAAGCAATGGTTTCTGAAGAATTTTTTCTATTCAAAATAACTGTAATTTTGCCTGGCCAAATTTTTTCTAAAAAAGCTTTTTGTTTTTTATTAATTAAAGCTAGTTGTTCAGCCATTTTGATGTCTTTAACAAAAATAGGTAAAGGCTTTTTATCTCTTTTTTTAATTTTATAAACTTTATTAACTGCTTCTTCAAAGCTATAGTCAGCTAATAAGCCGTAAACAGTATCAGTGGGGAAAACAATTACCCCTTTTCTTTTTAAGATTTTTATAATCTCTTCCATTTTTTGAAAAATCCCAAAAACCTTGAAGCCCTCATTACATCAGCTGGGTTACCAAAATCAAGCCAAGAATCATTAATTTTTTTAACCTTTACTTTCCCTTCTTTGGCTAAAAGATTAATAATATCAGTAATTTCATATTCTCCTCTTTCTGACTTTTTAATTAAAGATAACTTTTCAAAAACCTCCGGGGTGAATTTGTATAATCCTGAATTAATGAAATTACCTAAATTTTCTTTTGGTTTTTCTTTAATTTCTTTTAAGGTACCATTATCAGTAATTAACACACCATATTTCTGGGGATTATCATGGAAAAGACCAGCTATATAATGATAATCTCCTTTAATATTCATTGTTTGTAGACTTTTAGCTGAATAAAGATTATCTCCACAAACAAATAAAAAGTGATCATTTTTAACTAGATCTTTAGCTGTCTCTAAGGGACAAGCTGTACCATATTTTTGTTCTCCAACAATTTTATACTGGTTTAAGACATTAATTTTATATTTTTTAATATATTTTGGTGGTTTGTAATTTTTCACAAATTCTTCTATTTGCTCTGCTTTATGGCCAACAATTAAAATTATTTCTGAATATCCGGCCATAAATAAATTATCAAAAAGATAAGTCAAAAATGGTTTTTTCTTTACATTAATTAAATGTTTGGGTTTATTCTTGGTCATGTGCAACATTCTAGTTCCCTTACCAGCAGCCGCTACTACTACTTTTTCAATATTATTTTCTTTAGCCAGATTAAAGGCTTTTAGGTTTTGTTCTAAATACTTTTCTGGAATTACGTCTTTTAAGGCCTGTTCTACTGATTCTTTTTTAAGAGGAATCAATTTTTTAAAAACCGCAAAACCCAAAAGGTAAATAGTGCTTAAAACCTCATTCTCTAATTCATGATGACAAATCTCAGAAGCTGGAACTAAAAAAGCAAAATTATTTAATTTTTCAATAAGATCTTTTTCTTTTAAAGCTTCTTGATAAAAAATATAATGTCTATTAACCACAAAAACAGTATCTTCTTTAGCATAATGATTAACTCTTAGGGCTTCTGACATTTCTAAAGAAATAATTAAATCAGCTTGACCAAGAGAAACTAAGGGGGAATAAACCTTTTTCCCAATAATAACATGAGCCTCTACATTACCTCCTCTTTGAGAAAGACCATGAAGCTCTGAAGACCTAACTTCTAGCCCTTGATTTAAAGCTGCTTGAGTAATAACCTTTAATAAGGTAATCAAGCCTTGACCACCTACTCCAGAAATAACTATTTTAAAATTATTGTTTGGCATATCTTTTAGCTAAAAGAGCGCACATTCTGCGAGCAATAATCACAGAAACACCCTCTTTATTTAAATAATCTTTAGCTGTTTTTTCAAACTCTTTAATATCTTGCGGGTCTAAAACCTTTAAATTTTCAACCCCACACGCTTTTACTATTTCTTCTATTTTAATTTCTTTAGTTTTTTCTTCCATTGCTGTTATACCCAATCCCGGATTAGTTTGATGACCAGTCATTGCGGTTATTTGATTATCTAAAATAATAATTAAAATTTTAGATTTATTAAAAACAGCATTAATTAAAGCAGGAATACCAGCGTGAAAAAAAGTACTATCTCCAATAAAAGAAATAACATTTTGGTTGCTAGCTTTATTGATTCCATGGCCCACTCCAATAGAAGCTCCCATGCAAAGCATAAAATCTGCCATATTATGAGGAGCTAAACTTCCTAACATATAACAACCAATATCTCCTCCATAAACAACATCATTAGGCGCTATTTTCTTAATAGTAGAAAAAACATACCAATAAGGACAACCAGGGCAAAAGCGAGGCAATCTCTTTTCTATTTTCCCATTAGTTTTTTTAGGGCTTATTTCTTTTTTTAAAATATTAGCTAAAGCATTATTAATAATGTTCACGTTTAATTCTCCGGTAACTGGAAAATTATCTTTGCCAATAATTTCTGTTTTTAAATTGTTCTTTTGAGCAATAATTCTTACTTCTTTCTCTAAATAACCTTCTAGTTCTTCTATAATTAAAACTTTTTTAAAATCTTGTAAAAATTCAGTAATTATTTTTTCATCCAAGGGATAAAAAAGCCCTATTTTTAAAATAGGAAAATTTTCTCCAAGAATTTCCTGAGATTCTTTTAGGTGCAAATAAGAAATACCAGAAACAATAATGCCCATATCCTTTCTCTCTCCTTTCTCTATTTTATTCAGCTTGTATCTTAATGAACTTCTTTTTATCTTTTCTAACTTAGCTAAAAGTTCTTGCTTTTGCTCTAAAACTCGTGGGGGCATGGTTAAATAATCTCCTTTTGTAAATTTGGCTTTTTTTCTTTGTTTATCAATTCTTTCAACAGAAACAGGCATGCTTTGATGAGCCACCCTAGTGGTTATTCTTAAAACAACTGGTATTTTAAATTGTTCTGATATTTCATAACCTAATTTAGTAAAATCTTTAGCTTCTTGAGGATCTGAGGGCTCTAAAAAAGGAACATTAGATAAATAAGCGAAAGCTCGAGAATTTTCCTCAGATTGGCCAGAACTCCAACAAGAAGGATCATCGGCTACCACTATTACCGAAGCTCCATTGACTCCGGTATAACAAAAAGGCAAAAAACTATCCAAGGCTACGTTCAAGCCAAAGTTTTTCATGGCTGTAAGAGTTTTCATCCCAGAATAACTAGCTCCAATAGAGCTCTCTAAAGCTGTTTTTTCATTAGTAGCGAATTCAAAATAAGCATTATTTTTTTTAGCCAATTTAGCAAAAACATTACCTATTTCAGAACTAGGGGTTCCAGGATAAGCAGTGGCATATTCTACCCCTGCTTCTAAAGCCCCTTGCACTATAGCTTCATTTCCTAAAAGAATTTTTTTCATATAACAAAATTAATTAATTTGTCTTTTATAAAAACTATTTTTTTGACTCTTTCTTTTGTAGTCCATTTTTCGATTTTTGACAAGGCTATCTTTTCCACTTCTATTTGTTCAAGCCCTGAATCAATCTCTAGCAAAGAACGAACCTTACCATTAACTTGAACAATTATTTTTGTTTTTTCTTCTTTTATTTCTTTAAATTCAGGCCATTTTTGAAAAAAAACATTATCTGCAAATTCTTTTTTTTCCCAAATCTCACAAGTTAAATGAGGAGCAAAAGGATGTAAAAGAATTAAAAAAATTTTTAGGTTTTTTTTAGTAATTCGAGATTTTTCCATTTCATTTAACAAAATCATTAAAGCAGATACAGCTGTATTAAATTTAAATTCTTCTATGTCTTGAGTTACTTTTTTAATAGTTTTTTGGAATAATTTTTCTATATCTTTCCCTTTCTGTTCTTTTAATAAATAAACTTTATCTAAAAATCTTCTTATTCCTTTTATGGCTTTATCACTCCAAGCAGTTTCTTGATTAAATGGACCCATAAACATTTCGTAGGTTCTAAAAGCATCAGCTCCATATTCTTGAATAACTTGATCAGGATTAATAACATTCCCCCACCTTTTTGACATTTTTCTACCATCTGTACCAGAAATCATTCCAGGACTCTTTAGTTTTAAAAAAGGTTCTTTTTCAGAAACTATCCCAATGTCATATAAAAACTTGTGCCAAAATCTTGCATAAATTAAGTGACGAGTAGCATGCTCTGCTCCTCCTACGTAAAAGTCAACTGGCATCCAATATCTTTCTTTTCTAGGATCAATTAGTTTTTTATCATTTTTATTATCAATATATCTTAAATAATACCAACACGAACCAGCCCATTGGGGCATGGTATTGGTTTCTCTTTCAGCTGGCCCCTGACAATTGGGGCATTTAATCTTTACCCAAGAATTAATGTTTTTTAAAGGAGATTCACCTGTTTTAGTACTTTGGTATGATTTTACTTTGGGTAATTTTAAAGGAAGGTTTTTTTCAGGAACTACTCCACATTTTTGACAATGAATTAAAGGAATTGGCTCTCCCCAATATCTTTGCCTAGAAAAAACCCAGTCTTTTAGCTTATAAGTTATCTTTTTTTCAGCTTTTACTAATTTAGCTATTTTTTCTTGAGCTTTTTTGGATTCAAGACCAGAAAAACTTGCAGAATTAATTAAAATACCAAAATTTTCAAATGCTTTATTTTGAAAATCATTTTTAATAACTTTTTTAATCTTTAAGTTGTATTTTTTCGAAAATTCATAATCTCTTTGATCGTGAGCAGGTACTGCCATAACAGCTCCTGTCCCATAATAAGATAAAACATAATCAGCTGTAAAAACAGGAATTTTCTCATTATTAACAGGATTATTAGCAAAAATACCCTTTAATTGAATCCCGGTTTTTTCTTGTGATCTTTCTATATCTGGTTTTCCCAGGCTTTTCTTAACATATTTTTGAACTTCTTTCTTATTCTTAATTAAAGAAGATTTATTTAGCTCATGCTCTGGAGCAATGGCTAAATAAGAAGCTCCGAAAAGCGTATCTATTCTAGTAGTAAAAACAGAAACAGGTTTATCATTGGTTTTAAATTCTATTACATAACCTTCTGACTTACCAATCCAGTTTCTTTGTAGTTCTTTAATGTTCTCTGGCCAATTTAATTCTTCCAAATCTTTTAATAATCTATCAGCGTATTTAGTTATTTTGATAACCCATTGTTTAATTGGTTTTTTAATAATCTTAGTATCACATCTTTCACATTTATCTCCTTCTAAATCTTCATTAGCCAAACCTGTTTTACATTTAGGACACCAATTAATAGGTTCTAAAGACTGATAAATCAATCCTTTTTTAAACATTTGCAAAAATGTCCATTGAGTCCACTTATAATAATCAGGATCAGTGGTGCTTAAGGTTCTAGACCAATCATAGTCTAGGCCAATAATTTCTAATTGCTCCCTATATCTTTTAATATTTTTTCTAACAGATTCTTCGGGGTGTATTTTATTTTTTAAAGCATAGTTCTCAGCTGGTAAGCCAAAAGCATCAAATCCCATTGGATGCAAAACATTAAAACCCTTTATTCTTTTGTATCTTGAATAAATATCAGTAGCTACAAACCCCCTAGGATGACCAACATGCAAACCCACTCCTGAAGGATAGGGAAACATATCTAGAATATAAAACTTGGGTTTTTTAGAAAAATCTTGTGTTTTAAAAGTATTTTTTTGCCCCCAGATTCTTTGCCATTTTTTATCTATTTTTTTATGATTATAAGGCATAATTAAAAATTATAGCATTTAAAAAGGCTTTTTAAAAGATCTTAAAAAGTTCTTTAGCGTTGTCAAAAAGTTGTTTTTCAACTAAAGAAAAATCTAGCTTTTTTGTTTCTGCTATTTTTTGAATAACTTTTTTAACAAAAAAAGGATCATTCTTTTCCTTGTCCCCTAAATAAGGACAATCTGTTTCAACCAGAATTCTTTCTAAAGGAGTTTCTTTAATTATTTTATCTAAATCAAGTTTAAAAATAATACCATTAAAACCAATAAAAAGTCCTTTTTTTAAATATTCTTTAGCCTGAGATAGTGAACCAGTAAAGCAATGAATCACTCCTTTAGCTTTGGGCAAAACTTTTAAAAGCTCTTGATGGGCTTTTCGACAATGGACAATTAAAGGGAGATTTAGTTCTTTCGCTAATTCTAGATGTTGAAAAAAAACTTTTTTTTGTTTTTCAATATCTTGGTTTTTTAAAAAATCAAAACCAGTTTCTCCAACAGCTATCACGTATTTGCTTTGAGCTAATTTTTTATATTTTTTAACATCAAAGATCTCTTTGTTTATATGGATAGGATGAAGACCTATTGAAGCATAAATACCCTTTCTAGCTATTTGGACAGCTTTCTGGCTAGTTTTGTAATTAGAACCAACATTAATAATAACTAGATTAGTATCTAAGCATTTTTGGATGATTTTCTCTCTTTCTTTATCAAAAGCCTTAAAGTTTAAATGAGAATGAGTATCAATTATCATTTTATTCTTGGAAACAAAGGAGTTATATTTTTTCTCATTTTTTCTGAAGTTTGGGGCAAAAAAGGCTCTAATAACAAAGCTAATCTTTCTAAAACAAAAACTAAATAACCTAATTCTGGACTATTTTTTTTCTCCCAAATTCTATTCTTATCAATGAATACATCTGCCTGCTTAATAATCTCAAAAACAACCTTTAAAGCTTCTTGGAATTTAAATTCTTTAAGGTGTAAATGATATTTTTCTTCTTTTTGCCCTAGTCCAAACAAATCTTTTTTCTGTTCGACATAACCTGATTCTGTCATTTTCCTAACTCTAGAAAAAAGGTTTCCCAAACCAGAGGCTAGATCAGAATTATATCTTGATTCAAATTTATCAATAGTAAAATCTCCATCTTCAGTAGGAAGAACTTCTCTTAATAAATAATATCTTAAAGAGTCTGTCCCATATTTTTTTATTAACTCAAAAGGATCAATTACGTTCCCTAAGGACTTAGACATTTTTTGATGATCAACAGTGATAAAACCATGGACAAATATTGTTTTAGGTGTTTTTAATCCTAGGGCTAAAAGTATAGCTGGCCACAATAAAGCGTGGAAGCGAAAAATATCTTTGCCCAAACAATGGATATCAGCTGGCCAATATTTTTCAAAAGAACCATTATAGTTTAAAACCGAAGTATAATTTAAAAGCGCATCTAACCAAACGTACATTATTTGTTGATCATCTCTAGGAACAGGAATTCCCCAGCTTAATTTTTTTTTGTCCCTAGAGACACTAATATCTTCCACGCCCTGATTGATAAAAGAAAGAATCTCGTTTTTTCTAGCTTTGGGAATAATTTTTATCTTATCTTTTTGAATTAATTCTTTTACATCTTGAGCATACTTAGAAAGTTTAAAGAAATAATTTTCTTCCTCAATTATCTCTAGTTCTTTTTGATGAATAAGGCACTTTTTATCAACTAATTCTTTTTCTTTTAAAAAAGCTTCGCAACCAACACAATAAAATCCTTTATATTTTTTCTTATAAATATCATTATTATTAATTAATTCTAACCAAGCTTTTTGTACATATGGCCAATGTCTTTTTCGATCTGTTGTTTCTATAAAATCATCATTAGAAAGATTTAATTCTTTGGTTAGTTTTTTAAACTTGTTAGTGGTTTTTTGAACAAATTCTTGAGTGGTCAATCCTTGATCTTTGGCTTTTTTAACAATTTTAAGACCATGTTGATCTACTCCTGTTAAGAAAAAAACATCATGGTTTAGTTTTCTATAATATCTGGCTAAAACATCGGCTTGAACAGATTCCAGGGCAAAACCAATGTGAGGAGGAGCATTGGTATAAGCAATACTAGTAGTAATATAGAATTTTTTCATAAAACAACAGCTTCTTTTTCTTTTTTTCTTTGTAAAAATTCTTTAATAAATTCAGAAACAATACCAACTAAAGGAATAATTAATATAGCGCCCAAAAATCCCCATAACTGGGCTCCAATTAAAAGAGAAATTAAGACTAAAGAAGGAGACACACCTACTGCTTTTTTCATTAATAAAGGAGAAAGAACATAAGCTTCTACTTGCTGAATCAGGAAAAAAGCAACTAGAACAAAAACAGCTTGGATAAAATTTACAGGAGCTAAAATCAAAAATAACAAAATAGCTGTGATCAAAGGACCAATATATGGAATAAAGTTTAAAATAGCAGCTAAAACAGCTAATATTAAAGGATATTCAATATTAAAAAGAAAAAAAACAATATAACTAATAAAGCCAACAAAAATACAAGCAATAATTCTAGCTAAAAACCAAGCTGAAACCTTTTTTTGACACTTTGCCCATAAAGAAAGAGCGTAAGCTTCGTGTTTTTTCGGAAACAAAAGAATAATTCCTTTTTCAATGTTATTTTCTTCTAAAGATAAGAAAAAAGAAGTGGTAATAATAAAAATAGCTGAAAGAACTCCACCAAAAAGAGTAAATAAGAAAGAAAATATATTCAAAGCCATTGTTTCCAAGGTTTGTTCAAAGGCTGAAAGTTCTCCCTTGGTTGCTTCAAAAAAACCCATATCCTGTAAGGGAGGATATATTTTTTCAAAATACCCTGGAATGATATCAATAAATCCCCTTATCTCTGTAGCAAAAAAAGGAATAATTAAATACCCTAAAAAACCTAAAATTCCGAAAAATCCGATATAAATTAAAATAGTTCCTAAAATTCTAGGTATTTTTTTCTTTTTTAAAAATATAATTGCCGGTTCAAATAAAATAGAAATTATCAGGGCAAAAATAATCCAAATAACAATTTCTTTAATACTATAAAGAATATAAAAGGCTAAAATAGTAATAAATATTTTTAAAATTGATTCCCAAGATATATCTAAAAACTTTTTCATAATTTCAAAATTTTCTCAAATTCTTTTTCGTCTTTATAAGGTCCGACTAAAGCTAAATTGAGCTTAGAAGGTTTAAATATGTCTTTAGCCACCTTTAAAATATCTTTTCTGGTAACATTATTAATCTTAGCACATATTTGATCAGGGGTTAATATCTTTTTTTCTATTATTTCTTGAAGACCGAAAAAAACAGCTTGACTATGAGAGGTTTCTAAACCTAAGGCAAGGCTCCCCCTTAAGTTATCTTTAGCTTTTTGTAATTCTTTTAAAGAAATTCCTTTTTTAGCTATGTTATTATATTCTTTTAAGATAGCTTGAATAGCTAGTTTTACCTTACTATTATCTACTCCTGCTTGCGTAACTACATAACCAGTATCTGTATCTTTAGAAAAATCAGTTTTAATATAATAAGCTAGACCAAGCTTTTCTCTAATAATTAAAAATAACCGAGAACTCATCATCCCCCCTAAAAGTGAAGCTATTATTTCTAGAGTATATTTCTGAGGATGAAAAATATCATAGGCTCTAACCCCTAAACAAAGATGGGTTTGGTCAGTTTTACGAAAAGATAAAATAATTTCTGGTTTTTTTTGATTATCTCTGGTTTTTTCTTTTACAAAAGATTTTTTCTGTTTTATAGAAGAAAAAGCTCTTTGAACTTTTTTTTCAATATTAGAAAAATTACCAGCAACTACAATAATGGTATTTTTAGCAGTATATTGAGTATTAAAATAATTAAGAATATCTTTTCTAGAAATATTTGCCACGCTTTCTTTAGTCCCTGAAATCAATCTTCCAGCTGGCTGATCTTTGTAAAGAAGTTCTGACCATAGATTTTGAACATAATAAGATGGATGATCAAAATACATATTAATTTCTTCTATAATAACGTTTTTTTCTTTTTTAATATCTTTTTCTTTAAATAAAGAATTTAAATAGATATCAGAAATCACGTCTAGAGCTAAATCAAAATAAGACCTTTCTACTTTGGCATAATAACCAGTATATTCCTGACTCGTAAAAGCGTTAAAAGAACCACCCACTCTATCTAATGGCTCTGATATTAAAAGCTGAGATGGCCTTTTTTTAGTTCCTTTAAAAATCAAATGTTCTAAAAGATGAGAAATACCATTAATTTCTTTTATCTCATATTTAGAACCAGTAGCTACTAAAATCAAAATAGTCACCGTTGAACTATTTTTCTGAGGAACTTTAACAAGGGTTAATCCATTGGGAAAAATTGTTTTTTGAAACATTCTATTAAATCTTTAATTTTTATTCTTTTTTGCTCCATAGTATCCCTGTTTCTTATAGTAACTGCATTATCTTGTAAGGTATCAAAATCAATAGTAATTGCCCAAAAAACCCCAATTTCATCTGCTCTTCTGTATCTTTTACCAATAGATCCTGTTTCATCATAATAAATAGAAAAAGGTTTTAATAGGTTAAAAACATCTTTAGCTTTTTTTACTATTTCTGGTTTATTTCTAACCAAAGGAAAAATAGCTGCCTTAAAAGGGATGAGTTTTTTATCAAGCTTTAAAACAGTTTCAGCTTCTTTAATAGATTTCTCACTTCTCCCCCCTTTTATTTCTTCATAAGAAGAACATAAAAGCGCAAAGAATAATCTTTCTACCCCAACAGATGTTTCAATAACATAAGGGAAATATTTTTGTTTTGTTATTTCGTCGTAATACCTTAAGTCTTGTTTACTATGCTTAGAATGATTAGACAAGTCCCAATCACCCCTATTATGAATACCTTCTATTTCTTTCCAGCCAAAAGGAAACTGAGCCTCAATGTCTATTTGTTTTTTAGCGTAATGAGATCTATCTTTTTTTAATACTTCGGTTGTTCTTACTTTTAAACCAATTTGGGCGTACCACTTTAGTCTTTTTTTTAACCAAGAATCAAAAAAGCCAGAAGCCTGTTTGGGATGACAAAACCACTGCATTTCCATTTGTTCAAACTCCCGTGTTCTAAATAAAAAATCCTTAGGATTAATTTCATTTCTAAAAGATTTCCCTATTTGAGCAACGCCAAAAGGAATTTTCATCCTCATTGTTTGCAAAATATTCTGAAAATTAAGATAAATCCCCTGACAGGTTTCTGCTCTTAAGTAGGCCTCTGATGCTTTTTCTTCCACAGGGCCAACAAAAGTCCTCATCATTAAGTTAAATTTTCTAGGAACAGTCAACCCTCCCTGACAATCAGGGCAATTTTTTTTAGCAAAGTCTTTTCTAAACCTATGATGACATTTTTTACATTCAACTAATTCGTCAGCGAAACCAGCGGTTAGATGACCAGATGCTTGCCAAACCATTGGATTCATTAATATAGCTGAATCTAATCCAACTATATTGTCTTCTTGTTTCATAGAATCCTGCCAATATTTTTTAATATTATTTTTAAGCTCTATCCCCAAAGGACCAAAATCATAGCTCGAGCTAAAGCCACCATAAATCTCAGAACTAGGGAAAACAAAACCTCTTTTTTTACAAAAAGAAACAATTTTTTCCATTAAATTATTACTGGACAATTCCTTGCCCTGATGATATTGAATCATGAGGTAAATTAGTATCTACTCTAGAAGAAATTATTTTAATTTCTGACTTAGTCCAAGAATCAATACCTGTCATTGTTGTTTCTTGAATAATTGGTAAAACCTGTCCTACTTGATTTATAGATGGAGTTAAAGCAACTTGGAAAGAAACATTAACAGGAATTGAACTTGCTTTTAAGTTTCCTATTCTCCAAATTATTTCTCGACTCTGAGAGTCAAAAGTAATTTGATTTTCTTTTTCTTTTGGGAAAAAATCACCAGTAAGTTTAACATTATAAGGCAAAATGGTTTTTATAGCTACGTCTTCTAAATCGTTATTAAAATTTTTAGCCTGCCAGCTAACCGTATAAGTGGTTACCTGTCCTGCCTGGGGAGGAATAGGCCCCCGATTACCAAAAACATCATCATTATAAAAAACTTTTTGTGCAAATTCAGCCTTAGTATTCACTTTAACGAAAAATTCTTCAGTCATTTGCGATATTGAAACTAAATTTACTAAGGAACCTTTGTTGGGTAAATTTTCTTCATCCTTTACCTCCACCCAAAACTCAACTAAACCTTCCTCTCCTTTATCTAGATACTCTAATTTTGAAACTTCTCTCCAATCCCACATCAGATCTGAATTAGATTGCCGACCATCAAATATTTTCACAGAATCTAAGTCAAAAAAATCACCCTTTAACCTAGTAATAAGAGAAAGCCTAGAAAATGGTTCCTGACCAATGTTTCTAAAATAAATTTCATAATGCAACAATTCTCCTGGCTTAGCTATATATTCGTCTTGATTATTAATTCTTTGGAAAATATAAAGGTCAGGATCAGAAATTTCCGTTCCCTTAATAACTTCTTTTAAAATAACAAAACTACCTTCTTTCCAAATACCCAAAGAAGCTTTAAAAATTTTCTGTTCTGAAACTTTTCCCTGAACTTCTCCTTTTATTTCTATTCTTCCTCCTTCTGTTTTATTTAATAAAGGAATTTCCCACTCTCCTTCTTCTATGCCCCTGGGCTTACTTTCTAAAAAATTAAAACCTGAAGGATATTCCAACATTATTTTTAAATCGGATAAAGGATATTCTAGCCTAGAAAAATAATCGATGGAAAAACTAAAAGGCCTTTCAGCTGCTACTTTCGAAGAAAGTTCTAGTTCAAAGCTAATCGGAATAGACCTAATGATTGTTGAAAATGAAGTAGAAGATTCATAAAAAGCGGTAATATTTCTTGGCCTATATCTTAAAGAAGCAGAGGCTTTTTTTATTTCTCTTTCTTTACCTATGATTCTACCAGTAAAAGTAATAATCCTTTCTTCCCCAGGATAAATAGAGTCTAGTTCTACTTCGTTTCTTAAGGAAAATTCTTGATCAGGTATTGTTAGATTAGGAAACTCAAAAACTAGGACAGCTTCATCTAATCTAACATTGCCATTATTTCTGTATCTTACTTGATATTCTATTCTATCAAATAAATCTGCTTCTCTAGAAGCTATTATTTCTAGTTTTAAAATATCTTTAGAAAAAGGATTCCTCACCCAGGATATGAACCCGATTATCCCAACTAAAATAAAAAGGATTAAAATTACAATAAAAAGTTTTTTCATATCTTTATTTTATCATTTTTTAATTTTTTGGCAAATAAATTTATTTAAAGGTATTTGCCACTTTTCATCTAAATTATTAATGAGATCTAATTCTTGTTTTTCAAATAATTCGAATATATTAAAAAAACATGATTTTTCAGACAAATTGATTTTATACCCTAAAAAAAATAAAAGATTCCATAAAAAATAAGAATAGACAAACAAAGATTTATTTTCTGAAAATTTTTCTTTATCTAAAAATAAAAAAACACTTAATAATAAATCCCAAATTTTTTCATCCTTTTCTGATTCTTTAATTAAAAAGTCAATAGTATAAGAAACCTTATAAGCTATAGCTATTTTTTTAAAGTTTTTTCTAATATTTGAAAAATTGTTTTTTAAAATAACATCTGTTAGAATCTTATGATTTTTTCCCTGGATATAATCTATCTCTAAAAAATAAGGAAACTGAACAAAAGAACGTAATTTAGCTTGCTCTTTTCTAATAGACTTTCCTAAAACTTCTATTTTCCCAAGTTCTTTAGTATAAAAAGAAATAATCCTGTCTTTTTCCCGGAAAATAGAATTTTTTAAAACAATGGCCTGAGTTCTATGCCTGAATGACATTTATTTTTAAGCCCTTTATTATTTCTAATCCCTGATTTTCTTTAATAAAAAGCTCAGTAGCAATTGTCTCTTTCTTGATTAGGTCTTGATTCTTTTTTATCAACTCATTTATCTCTGAAGAACCAAAACAATAAATAGTTATTTTATTCTCTGGTTTTAAGTTAGATTTTTTTCTCAAGGATTGAATTTGTCTAATAATTTCTCTTATTAATCCTTCTTGTTCCAATTCAGAGGTTATTTCCGGATTAAGCCAAAAATCTTTATCAATAGTTATTCTTTTAACATTTACTTCTTGTTTTAAAATCTCCTGAAATTCTGGCAAAAGATTTTCCTTTATCTTTAATTCTAAAAGAGGTTGCCTTGTTTTAATGCCCAGTTTTGCCCTTTCTGACATTGCTTTAGTAACCAAATCTCTGGTTTTTTCCATAACCTCTTCAATTTCTTTATTGATTTTTCTTTTATCTACTCTTGGCCAATCTTGTAAATGAATAGACTCTGACATATTTTCTGTTTTTAAAAAAGAATATAAATATTCAGCAAAAAATGGAATAATTGGAGCTATTAACTTATTCAAGGTTAAAAGAACCTGATAAAAGACATATCCAGCTGACTCTTCTTGTTGAATTCTTTTTCTAGATCTTCTTAAATACCATAAAGATAAATCATTAATAAAAAAATTTTCTAAAAATAAAGAAGCTGAGTAAGCATCGTATTGTTCTAACGCTTCTGTCACGTTCAAAATCAGATTATTCAACCTAGAAATAATCCATTCATCTAAAGTGTTTTTTGAGTTACTTGATTTAATTTTTTCTTTATTTAGATAAGTTTTAAAGAAAATAAAAATATTCTCTAAAATCATTAATTTTCTCTGATTTTCTTGTATTTTTTTGTAGCCAAATAGCAAATTTAAACCTGGGTTTTGTTTAGTATAAGCCCATCTAATAGGATCAGCCCCCATTTTTTTTATCGCCTCTGATATGCAAATAGAATTACCAGCTGATTTATGCATCTCATTTCCTTTTTCATCTTTAACAGTAGCGTAACCAAAAATTGTTTTAACTGGTTTTTGTTTTTCTAAAACAAAGGACATGACAATTAAAGAATAAAACCAATTTTTAAATTGACCAGGAAAAGATTCACAAACCAAATTAACCGGAAACCATTTTGACCATTCTTTTTTATTCTCATAATAACCCATGGTTGAGAAAGGAACTATTCCAGCATCAAGCCAAGGATTACCAACATCCGGAATACGAGAAACTAGTTTTTTGCATTTTGAACATTCTATTTTTATTTCATCTAACCAAGGTTTATGAGGAGATTGGTTTTCTTTCCAACCAGAAATTGTTCTTTCTTTAAGTTCCTTTTTTGACCCAATAACTTCAAAACTACCGCAAGAACATTCAAAAATGGGTAAGGCTAACCCCCAATATCTTTTTTTAGATATTAACCAATCTTGCATGTTTTTCAACCAATCAATTTCTCTATCTAAACCAAAATTAGGTATCCATTTAATTTGTTGGCTAATCTTTATTAAATATTTTCTAAGTTTTTGCATAGAAATATACCATTCAGGGACCAATCTAAAAATTAATTCTGTTTTGCATCTCCAACAAACAGGATATCGATGTTTATAATTTTCAATTCTGAATATTTTGTCTTTTAATTTATCAAAAACTAGATCATTTGCCTGGTCCACTCTTTTACCTTTTAAAAAACTTTGTCTATAACAAGCTTCATCGTCAACAGGGTCAATTACTTCTAAATTTAACTCTTTGCTTAGCTTAAAGTCTTCTTGCCCACAACCAGGAGCAACATGAACAATACCAGTTCCTTCTTCGGTATTAACATCCTTCCACAAAACAACTTCTCTAATGGGACCCTCTAAAATAGGTTCGTATTTTTTACCCCTTAAATCTTTCCCTTGAATTTCTTTTTCAATTACCCCTTTTATTAAATCTTTTTTTTCTTTTAAAACAATAAATTTATTATTATCATTGTCTTTGACAACAACATAAATTAAATCAGGGTGAACAGCTAAAGCAGTATTGGCCACTAATGTCCAAGGAGTAGTTGTCCAAACTAATAAATAAAGATTTTCTTCATCAAGTAATTTACATTTTACAAAAACAGATTGATGTGTAATTTCTCTATAATCTTCAGTCAAAATTTCGTGTTGAGAAATAGCTGTGCCACACCTTAAACACCAAGGAACCACATCTTTTCCTTTATATAACAATCCTTTTTCTTTACATTTTTTCAAAAAACCCCAGATAGCATAATTATTCTCTTCTGACATGGTATAATATGAATTTTCCCAATTCATCCATTGACCCAATCTAATTGATTGTTCTTGTTGTATTTTAGAATATTTCAAAACCCTATTTTTACAATCTTGAATAAATTTTGCTACCCCATAATTTTCTATATCTTTTTTACACTTGAACCCTTTTTCTTTTTCCACCTCTACTTCTACCCAAAGCCCTTGACAATCAAAGCCGTTTTGAAATCTTTGATTATATCCTTGCATAGCTTTAAATCTTTGAAAAAGATCTTTATAGGTTCTTCCCCAAGCATGATGCACCCCCATTGCATTATTGGCAGTAATAGGACCATCTAAAAAAGACCAATTTTTATTATTTTGGTTCTTTTTTTGAAGCTTTTGGAAAATCTCATTTTTTTCCCAAAAATCTAATATTTCTTGTTCTTTTTTGGCAAAATCCATATATTAAAAAATAACATTTTTTAGCGATTTTAGCAAATATATGATATAATTTTAATATGCAGATTTTTAATCAAAATAAAAAAGCATATTTTAACTATATTATTCTAGAAAAATTAGAGGCTGGTTTAGTTTTAAACGGCCAAGAAGTAAAATCAATTAAACAAGGAAGAGCCAGTATAGACGGTAGCTATGTTTTTTTAAAAAAAGAGGAACCTTATTTAATCAACTCTAATATTCCTGCTTATCAACCCAAAAACGCTCCCTTTAATTATAATCCTAAAAGAGAAAGAAAAATTTTATTAAATAAAAAAGAAATAAATTATTTAATAGGAAAAACTAAAGAAAAAAGATTAACTTTGATACCCTTGAAAATATATAATAAAAATGGTAGAATAAAGCTCGAACTGGGAATTGTCAAAGGAAAGAAAAAAACTGATAAACGTGAGGATATAAAAAAAAGAGATGATCAAAGAGAAATAGAAAGAGCAAAAAAATTATGGGGATGACAGTTTCGACAATGATCTTTGTCAAAATAGAGCAGTCTAGTTTTTCAGATACTAGTAAAAAAACTGGAAAAAATATATTTGCCAATTTATTTAGCAAACAACCAGCCTTGGCTATTGCTTAAGGCCATTTATTCTTAGATTCTCAATACAAGAATAAATGATAAATATTGAGATAAATAGTTTTCGCTCAAAAAACTATTGAAATATTAGAGCAAAAACAATAATTATTTTGCTTGTTTAAAAATTATTGTTATTAAAACAAGCTAAACTGTAGAACTATTTTGATTAAATTATTGGACGAGGGTTCAATCTCTCCATCTCCACCAAATATTTTGAAGTATAAAAAAACATATATTAATCATCAAATAAGAGCTAAAGAAGTTAGGGTAGTAGATAGTCAAGGAGCTCAATTAGGCGTTATGTCCTTAAGTCAGGCTCTTTTAAAAGCCCAAGAACAAGGCTTAGATTTAGTCCAAATAACAGAAAAAGCTGATCCACCAGTTTGTAAAATAATCAATTATGGAAAGTATCTTTATTGGGAAAATAAAAAAGAAAAAGAACATAAGAAAAAATCAGGAGAATTAAAAGGAATAAGACTAAGCTTTAAAATGTCAGAACACGATATGCAAGTGAAAGCCTTATTAGCTAAGAAGTTTTTAGAAAAAGGAGATAAAATTAAAATAGAAATGAAGTTAAGAGGAAGAGAAAAAGCCTTAAAATCCTTTGCTATTGAAAAAATAAAAAAATTTATTGATCAACTAAACTCTTTAATCCCCATTAAGGTAGAAAAAGAAATAAAAGCAGAACCAAGGGGATTAACAGCTATAATTATGCATAATAAATAACATGAAAAACAAAACAAGAAAATCAGTTAAAAAAAGGTTTAAATTTACTAAAAATGGAAAGATTTTAAGGCGAGCTACTGGTCAAAATCACCTTAGAAGCAAAAAAACAGGACAAGCTAAAAGACAAAAAAGAAAATGGGTCCCTGTCCACAAGTCAGAAGCTAAAAAAATAAAGAAACTAATATGACTAGAATAAAAAGAGGTGTAAGCTCTAAAAAAAGGAAAAAGAACATCTTAAAACAAACCAAGGGCTACAAAGGACACAGAAGTAAAAAATACAAAGCAGCTAAAGATGCTTTTGTCCATGCCAAAGTGCACGCTTACAGAGATAGGAAAAAGAAAAAAAGAACCAATAGAGCTCTACAACAAATAAAAATAAATGCAGCTTGTAAAAAACAAGGCGTTTCTTATAGTAAATTTATTCATTCTTTAAAAGAGAAAAATATTGAACTAGATAGAAAGATTTTAGCTGATTTAGCTCAGAATAATCCTGATATCTTCGAAAAGCTAATAAGTTAATTCCCGATTACCTCTATAAAAGATTTATCAAATCTCGTGCTACGGTTTATGAAACCAAGAAGCTTATAGTGATCATAGCAAAAATCAGGATCCTCACTAGTAATTATATAACTTGATTCACTACAGTCTTGCGATGAATTACTTTGATCACAATTCATACTTATAGTTCCTGATTGATTACACCTTGGATAAAGATAGTCTGCATAATCAGATCCTTTTTTGTAATAATACATATTATAAGAAGATTCTTCTATTTCTCCACCCAGACCAGCCATAACAACCAGGCTTCTCTGTCTTGAAGAGCTAGTTCCCCTAACTTCTATTGTATGCATTCCTGCATCTAAATATTCTGACCAAACCAAAGCAACATTTGGCATTGTGTTTTTAGAACACACGTCCTCAACACATTTTATTCTTTCTGTCCCATCTACATAAATAGCTAAATCATTAGAGGTTATGGTACAAGAAAATGTAACCATAATGTTTCCAGCTGGAAAATATTCTGTAATTGTCATACCTGGTAAAACCCCTCCAATTGGACCAGAGCTAGCAGCAGAAAACCTTCTATATATTAAAGGAACAATGCCGCTGACACCCCCTCCTACTTCTATTTGTTCCCAAGTTCCCATTCCACTATCATCAGAAACCAGAACTTTTCCTTCGCCTGGATTACCTCCTGTTATCTGAATTCTATCAACAGTTAAAAGACCACCAATACCTAAGCTTGAGTATCTGTTCCTACGTTTAAAGGAACGGGTATGTTCTCTGCTGGAGGATTAGCACTTGGTCCTGTCCAAGCTAGAACCATGAAGCTTATTATGAATATAGCAGAAGCAACACCCA
>JAQUNM010000004.1 GCA_028717605.1 Minisyncoccota bacterium | reverse complement strand
AATCATTGCTCCAATGATTTTTTATTTGCAAAAAAAGAACCTCTTTATTCTCAAATTCTATTTTAACGTCAATACCGTTTTGATCATCAGCATCATAGTGAGAACTTTGTTTAATTCTTTTTATCGCTCCTTTTTCTTTAAAAATAGTTCTTTTACTTTGAAAATATTTTAGTGCAGAAATAGCTTTTTCTTCTGCTTCTAAGGCTCTTTTCTGGAATGCACATAAATCCTTCCCACTTATCCATTTAATTATTTTTTCTACCCTTCTTATTTCTTTTTTCTTTTTTTCAGTTAATCTTCTTTTTTTAGGCCTTACTTTTCTCAATTTTATCACCTCCTATTTATTTTTTAAAAAACTATTTGTTGTCAGCGGGGATGATGGGACTCGAACCCACAACCTCATGCTCGACAAGCACGCGCTCTAACCAGTTGAGCTACACCCCCAAGAGTGCCGGTGGCAGGAATTGAACCTGCGACCTTAGGTTTATGATACCTCTGCTCTAACCACTGAGCTACACCGGCTATCTTTGTTGCGGGACCGGGAGTTGCACCCGGGTCTCGAGGTTATGGGCCTCGCAAGATACTACTTCTCTATCCCGCGTAAATAGTATAGAATATTATTATTAAAAAATCAAGTTAATTGTTTTATAACTCTTTCGTAAATAAGTAAAACTCTTTTAGCCTCCTCTAAATTAATTTGGTAATCAGGATCATGAACAATATTATCTCTTATTTGATGAGCTTGCTCAATGTCTTTAATGTCTTCTAAAATTGTTTTAGGTATATTGGCAATTCTTTCTTTGGTTGTCTCTCCCTTAAATTTCATTTTTTCCAATACTTCTTCTAATAAATTATCAGCTTCTATAATAGCTAACTTATAAGCTTGTTCATTTCCTGTTTTTAATCTACTAGAAATGGTTTTCCATTGCTTAAGAAATTTTTGAACCTCATATGGTTTATGCTTAAAAAATTCTACTGTTGTCTCTAAAAAAGCATCTCTTAACCAAACAGTTTTAAGGTTAAATATAATAATGGCAATAATCATCAAAAAAGAAAGGATAATAGCTATTATCCTAATATAATTAAGAATATAAAGTAAAATATTGCTTATGTTTAAGATTATCTCTGGCATTTTTTTTCAATTAATTTAGCTAATTGAAATATATTTTCTTCATCAAATGGTTTTCCTATTATTTGTAAACCAATCGGTAAATTGTTTGATTTACCAACTGGGATAGAAATAGCTGGCAATCCAGCTAAATTAACAGAAACAGTAAAAATATCAGATAAATACATAGAAATTGGATCTTTTTTCTCACCTATTTTAAAAGCAACACTTGGAGAAGTTGGCGTAATAATAAAATCAAATTTTTGAAAAACTTTTTTAAAATCCTCTGTAATTAATTCTCTTACTTTCTGAGCTTTATTATAATAAGCATCATAATATCCAGAAGAAAGAGAAAAAGTTCCTAACATAATTCTTCTTTTTACTTCTTGACCAAAACTTTCTGCTCTTGTTTTTAAATAAAAAGATAAAAGATCTTTTGCTTTAGCTTTATTCCCATATCTTATTCCGTCAAATCTGGCTAAATTAGCACTAGCTTCGGCAGTAGAAATTATATAATAAGAAGCTAAAGCATATTTAGTGTTGGGCAAGCTAATTTTTTCAGTTTTTAGTCCCTGAATTGCTTTTTCAATAGCCTTTTTTACCTCAGGGTCTATTCCTGAAATAAAATATTCTTTCGGAAGACCTATTTTAAAAGTTTTTTTCTTTTTAATAAATTTCCTATCAAGGCTAGTTAAATCTTTCTTATCTTTGTGGGCTATTTTATTAAAAACAAATTCAGCGTCTTCTACTGTTTTAGTTAAGGGCCCAATCTGATCTAAAGAAGAAGCAAAAGCAACTAATCCATACCGAGAAACAGCTCCATAGGTAGGCTTTAGGCCAACTACTCCGCAAAAAGAGGCTGGCAACCTTATAGAGCCACCTGTGTCAGAACCTATAGCATAAGGCGCTAAATCAGCGGCTACAGCAGCAGCTGAACCGCCAGAAGAACCACCAGGTACTCTTTTAAAGTCATGGGGATTTTTAGTAGTATGAAAAAAGGAAGTTTCAGTAGAAGAACCCATAGCAAATTCATCAAGATTAGTTTTTCCTAAAACAATTCCATTAATTCTTTCAACACAAGTAGCACTATACAAAGCCCTATAGTCTTTTAGTGCTTTAGAGGCACAAGTGGTCTTCACGCCTTTTACCATTATATTATCTTTCACAGCATAAGGTATTTTAGAAAGCAAATCATTATTATCCTTCTTTTTTTTAGCTTGTAAAATAGCTAATTCTTTTGTTCTTGTAATAAAGGCGTTAACCTTATCTTTCTTGTTTAAATAAAATTTAGCAATTTCTAAAACAGAGAATTTTTTGTTTTTTAATCCTTGTTCAATTTCTCTAATTGTCATATATTTTTTGAACTTTAATATATTTTCCCTTTCCATCAAAATCGGGAAATTTAACTATTTCGTCTTTTCTAAAATTAGTTATACAAAAATCATTTTTTTTATTAGAGAAAGTTTTAGCTTTTTTCAAAAGATCAAAATAATTCAAAATATCAGAAAAATCTTTTTGAAACCTTTCTGCTTCTTTATCGCTTATTTCAATTCTAGATAAATTAGCTATATGAATTACTTGTTTTTTAGAAATCATATTTATTTGGGGGGTGCTAAATTCTCTGTCTCTGTCAAAACTTCTTGCAGTTCATCTAAATTTTCTAAAACCAAACCAGCTCCTCTAGCTACAGCGGTCACTGGGTCTTCAATAAGCTTAGTAGGAATTTTAACTTCTTGTTGAATCAAAACATTTAATCCTCTTAAAAGACTACCTCCTCCAGCTAAACAAATTCCTTTTTCCATAATATCAGCTAAAAGCTCTGGTGGAGTTTCCTCTACAGTAGTTTTGATAGCTGTAATAATTTGTTTTATTGTTTTTTGCAAAGCTTTTCTAATATCTAAATCTGAAATTAATATTTCTTCTGGCAAACCAGTAATCAAGTTTCTTCCCCTTAGTGGTATTTCTTTCTTATCTTTTAAGTCGCAGGCAGAACCTATTCTTATTTTTGCTTCTTCTGCTCCTCTTTCTCCAATTAATAATTTATATTCTTGTTCTACAAAATCAATAATATCTTGGTTTAATCTATCACCTGCAGCTCTTAAACTTTTGGCAATAACTACTCCACCCAAAGAAATAACAGCTACTTCTGTTGTTCCTCCCCCAATATCAACAACAAAATTACCCCCTGGCTCTTGAACAGCTAAACGAGCACCAATAGCTGCAGCCATTGGTTCTTCAATTAAAAACACTTCTCTTGCTCCAGCATTTTTAGCAGCATCTTGCACTGCCTTTTTTTCAACTTCTGTTACTCCAAAAGGAATGCCTATTATTACCCTTGGCCTAGGACCAATAATAAATTTTCTTTTATGAACCTTTTCTATAAAGTATTTTAACATTTGTTCGGTTACCTCAAAATCAGAAACCACCCCATCAACCAATGGCCTAGTAGCTACAATATAAGCTGGGGTTCTTCCAACCATTTTCTTTGCCTCTTCTCCTATAGCTAAAACTTGGCCTGTTTTTTGATTAATAGCAACCACTGATGGCTCGTTAATAACTATTCCCTTTCCTTTTACATAAACCAAAGAAGTAGCTGTGCCCAAGTCAATAGCTATATCATTAGAAAAATAAGAAAAGAATTTATCTATTATATTTTTGAAGTTTAATTGTTTTTTCATCTCTTTTTTTTATTTCTATACAATTTTTTTGTAAGGTTTTTTCACTAATTATAATTCTAATAGGAAGACCTATTAAATCAGCTTCTACTAATTTCTCTCCAGTATTTTTATCTCTATCATCATATAATACTTTATTACCCTTTTTTTGTAAAACTTGATAAAGTTTATCGGCTTGTTTTTTTACCTTACCAATAGAGATAAGATGAATGTTGAAAGGAGAGATTTGTTCTGGCCAGATAATTCCTTTTTCGTCATGACAAATTTCTACTATAGCTCCCATTAATCTAGAAATTCCTAAACCATAACAACCCATAAAAACATATTTATCACTAATTTTAAAATTAAAGGGTTTAGTATATTTGTCATAAAGTTTAAAAATATTACCTACCTCTATTGCTTTTTTTACAGTTAATTTTTTGTTTTTACACTTTGGACATTGATATTTTTCTTGCTTAATAATTTCTTTATTAATAGCTAAAGAACATTTTTCACAAAGATAGATTTGGTCTTCTCCTGCTTCTGTTATTGTTTGAAATTCATGGGAATATTTACTGAAAGTTCCTCCTGATGCTAGGGTTAAAAATGTTTTCTTTTCTAATCCACATTTTTTAAAAATATTAAAGTAAGATTTTTTAACTTTTTCGTAAAAAACATCAAGATCTTTTTCCAAAACATGAAAAGAATAAAGATCTTTCATTAAAAATTCAATTCCTCTTAAAACTCCTGATTTAGCTCTTAGTTCGTTTCTAAATTTTGTTTGAATTTGGTAAAGAGAAAAAGGGAAATCTTTTTTAGAGAAAGCAGCTTCTTTAGCCAAGGGGACAACTATTTCTTCATGAGTCCATCCTAAACCATACTCTTTGTCCCTTATTTTAAACATTTCTTTTAATTCCCATCTTTTCGTTTTTTCCCATGGTTCTTTAGGATGCAAAGCTGGCATTAAAATCTCTTGGCTACCTAATTTATTCATTTCTTCCCTAATAATGCTTTCTATGTTCCTTAAAACCATATTCCCTAAAGGTAAATAAGAATAAACTCCTGACATTAATTTTTTAACAAAACTGGCTTTGATTAACAAATTAGCATTAATAGATTCATCAAGAATGTTTTCTTTTTTAGTTTTAAAAATCAATTGAGATTGTTTCATTTAATTTGTTGTATAAAATTATTAATAGCCTCTAGTTTTAATATATCCCGAAGAACGATTAAAAAAAATAATCCCAAAAGTATAATAAACGAGACACCGATAAGTTTTTTTTCTAAATTGTTATTAATCGGTTTCCCTTTTATTTTCTCTATAACTAAAAATAAAAGTCTTCCTCCGTCTAAAGCTGGTATTGGCAATAAATTAAAAATAGCTAACGAAATAGAAATTAGCACTATTAACCACAAGTAATCAATTAACCCTTTTTCTAAAGATTGAAAAGCTAAAACCCCTATGCCAATAGGGCCTACTACTTCAAATTCATCTGACATTGGCTTTTTCGTTATTAATCTGTAAAAAGCATCAGACAAATTAATTAATATAGTAGAGGTCACCTTGGCTGTCATTGAAAAACCATGAACAGGTGCTTGATACCAAGAATATTTTTTAATTCCCGTTCTAACTAAACCAACACCTAGGGCTCCTTCTTCATCAGATTCTCTTAAGAAAACCAAAGTATTTATTAATTCTCCTTGTCTTTCTATCAACAAAGAAACTTCTTGCCCTAAATATTGTTTAGTCTTTTCTTGTACATCAATTACTTTATTAATTTCTTGGTCTTGAATTTTTTTAATTGTGTCTTCTGTTTTTAATCCTGATAGTTGAGCAGGAGAGTTTTCTTGGATATAGATAATCTGTACTTTCGGATTTTCCGCCTTAATATCTTGATCTTCAATTACTCCTGGCATTCCTGTCTTAGCCATAAAAGTAAGTAAGATAAAGGCAACTAACCAAAAATTTATTACTCCCGCAGCAATAATAAAGAATCTCTGCCATATGGGTTTTTCACTAAAACTACGTGGATCTTTTATCTTTTCTTCTTCTCCATAGATTTTGACAAAAGCACCTATGGGCAACCAGTTTAAAGAATAAATAGTCTCCCCTATTTTTTTCCCATAAATTCTGGGAGGAATACCAATCCCAAATTCTTCAACCCTTACCCCAAATTTCTTCGCTAATAAAAAATGGCCCAGTTCGTGAATAACAATTAATAAAATTATACTAAAAAAAACTATTAAAATTCCTAATATCATTTTAATTATTCATTATTTCTTGTTTTTTTCTTTCAGTAATTTTATCTATTTTTTCATTATACTCATCAATTAATTCTTGCAGTTCATCTTTAGCCCTAAATTTGTCATCTTCTTTAATCAATTTTTCTCTAAATTTATCTTGAATCTCTGACCATGCTTGTTCTCGCCACCTTTTAATAGTAATTCTAGTTTCTTCTTTTTTGGTTGATAAAACCTTAATAATACTTTCTCTATAATCTTGACTTAGCTCAGGAAGATTTATCCTAATTAATTCTTTTTCCACAATAGGACTAGCTCCTAAATTAGCTTTTATTAAGCCAGCTACTATCCCCTCTGCATAAGATTGATCCCATGGTTGAATAATTATTTTTCTTGGTTCTGGGACAGAAATGGCAGCTAGTTGCTTTAAGGGAAACTTCTCTCCAAAACAGTCAATGATAACATCTTCGACTAAAGCTGGGGTTGTTCTGCCAGCATGCATTTTAGCTATTTCTTTTTCAAAAAACTGAACTGCTTTTTCTAATTCTGGTTTAATTTTTTCGATTATTTTTTTATAGTCTTCCATATTTTTATTTTAATTCTAACAACAATAATTCTGTTGCTAGTTTTTTATTAACATTAGTTCTACCCAACAAAGAACTAATAGTTTGTAGATTTTTAATATTCTTTTTCGTATCTGCGTAATTTTTTTTATTTTTACATTGTTCTAAAAATGTTTTTCTTAAATAACACAACCAAATAAAGAATATCTCTGATAAATTTTCTTGAGATATCTTTTTAGCTTCTAAAAATCTATCTCCTATATTATAATTTTTAATTTTTTCTAATCGATTAATTATGTTTTTATATTCTTTTATTTTTTCAAGCGTTAAACTTAAGGCTTTTCCTGGTTGATTAAGAGAATATTCAATTATTTCTTGCTCTGAAATTTGTTGTTGTATTTCTGTTTTAGAAACAGGAAAAAATTTAATCTGCTGAACCCTAGATAAAATAGTTGGCAATAATAAATCAGGATGTTCAGTAATAAGGACAAAAATAGTATTTTTATGTGGCTCTTCTAGTATTTTTAAAAAACAATTCTGACTATCTTTGGTCATTAAATGAGCTTTATCAATAATGGCTATTTTAAAAGAATTAGTAGAAAGAAACATTTTTCTTTTAATTTCTCTTATTTCATTAATTTTAATATCTTGCTCTGGTTCTACTAATACAAAATCAGAACTTATCTTTTTTTCAATCTCTAAACATTCTGAACATTGATCACATGGTTTTTGTTTACCTTGACACCTTAAAAATTTAGCAAACTCAATAGCTATTTTTTTCTTACCCAAACTTTCTTGCCCGGAAAATAAAAAAGCTTGATAATTTTTTGACTTTATTAATATCTCCCATTGTTTTTTGTGCCCTATAATCATTTTTTTTGCATTATGCTTTTTTTATAATCTTCTAAGTTTTCTAAAACTATACCTGTTCCTTTAGCCACGCATAACAAAGGATCATCGGCTAAAAAACAAGGAACTCCAGTAGATTGAGTAATTAATTTATCAAAGTTTCCCAATAAAGCACCTCCTCCTGATAAAATCATACCTTTGTCCATTATATCAGCAGAAAGCTCAGGTGGTGTTTCTCTAAGTACTATTTTAATTGTTTGAATAATTTCTTCTAATCTTTCTAAAATCGCTTCTGAAACTTCGTTAGAAGTAACTTTAATGTTTTGAGGAAGACCAGTTATCAAGTCTCTACCCCTAATTTCAATTTCTTGAGGGTTTTTTTCTATAATAGCTGACCCTATTTTTGTTTTAATTTCTTCAGCTGTTTGTTCTCCAATAGCTAAATTATGTTTTTTTCTAATATAATTAGAAATAGCTTGATCTATTTTGTCTCCAGCTACCCTTACAGAACGACTAGTAACAATTCCGCCCAAGGAAATTACTGCCATTTCTGCTGTTCCTCCTCCCATATCTATTATCATGTGTCCAGTACAAGAATTAATAGGGATACCAGCCCCAATAGCCGCTAAAATAGGTTCTTTAGCCACATAAACAGCTTTAGCTCCAGCTGAAGTACCAGCTTCAATTATAGCTCTTTTTTCAGTAGAGGTTATGCCGGCTGGAACACCAATTAAAAGCTCTGGTTTAAAAAATTTAAACCATTTTCCTGCTTTTTCTATAAAATATCTAATCATTGCTTCGGTTACTCTATAATCAGCGATTACTCCATCTTTTAATGGCCGATAAACTCTTATAGTGTCGGGTGTTCTCCCGGTCATTTCTTTAGCCTCCTTACCAACAGCTAAGATTGTATTATCTAAAACACTAACTGCTACTACTGATGGTTCGTTTAAAATAATTCCTTTTGAAGGAACAAAAACCACCGAATTACAAGTGCCTAAATCTATACCTATTTTTCTTATAAACATATTCTTTTAATATTAGCTCCTAATTTAATAAACCTTTGCTCTATTTTCTCATAGCCTCGATCAATTTGATAAACATCGTTAATAATTGTTTTTCCTTTAGCTGCCAATCCTGCTATTAAAAAGGCAGCACCAGCTCTTAAGTCCATACTAGACATTTCAACTCCTTTTAATGGAGTGGGACCATTGATAATGGCTCTATGAGGATCACTAAAAAAAATATTAGCCCCCATTTTGTTAAGCTGCTCTAGGTATTTTAATCTTCCTTCATATAAAGGATCATGAATTAATGTTGGCCCTTGATTTTGGGTAGCCAAAACCCCTAATTCTGGCTGTAAGTCTGTACTAATCCCAGGATAAGGAAGACTTTGAATCTTATCAATTCTTAATTTATTACTAGAAAAAACCTTAATAGTTTCTTGGTTTAATATTTTAAATTCAGCCCCAAAGTCTTTTAGTCTTTTTAAAAATAGTTTTAAAAATACTAAATTAGCTTTTTTAATAATAATTTCTCCTTTGGTAGCTAAAGCAGCAACAATAAAAGTTCCTGTTTCAATTGGATCAGAGTGAATAAAATGAGAAAACCCTTTTAATTGTTTTTTTCCGCTTATTTCAAAGCAATGAAAACCTGATTTAATCTTAGTTCCCATTTTACTTAAAACTAAGGCTAATTCTTGATTAGCATAATCCTGATCAGCTATATCGATAATTATTTTTTTTTGGAGAGCGGAAAACAAAAGAATATTTTCTGTTCCAGTAACGCTAATTTCTCTTAAAACAACTTGATTATTTTTAATTTTTTTAAAAGATAAAGTATAAAATTTCTCCTTTTTAATATCAATTCCTAATTGCAAAAAAGCATCTAGATGGGTATCTATTGATCTAGCTCCTATTAAACAACCACCTGGAAAGGGCATTCTAACTTTTTTAAATCTTGCTAATAAAGGACCAATTAAAAGAACAGACCCCCTAAATTTAGTAATTATACTATTTGGCATTTTTAAAGGATCAATTCTATTATTAACAATTTTTATTTTTCTTTCTCCCAACCAAGTTATTTCAGATCCTATTTCCTTTAAAATTTCTAACATTTTTAAAGCATCTTCTATTAAAGGAAAGTTATCAATAACACAGGGTTCTTTGGTCAAAAGAGTGGCTGCTAGGATAGGAAAAGTAGAGTTTTTAGCTCCCCTAATTTGAACTTCTCCTTTCAAGGGAGTTCCTCCTTGAATCACAAATTGTTCTCTCATATGGGTTTATTCTAATAAAAAAATTAATAATTAGCAAGGGCATTTTTTTCTCTAAGAGAAAACTTTTCCGTAGCGTAGCACAAAGTAATTTTGGAGATTTTTTGATAATTTTTTTTTAAAAAATTTTTGAGTATTTCTTTGTTTTTCTTACCTATTTCTCTTAACATCCAACCAACGGCTTTTTGAATTAAATAATGATTATCTTGTAGTAAAATTGAACTTATTTTAAAAGTATCTTTAAAATCATTGTTCTTAATAAAATAAAAAGTAGAAATAATAGCGATTCTTTTTTCCCATATATTATTAGATCTGACTAACTTGTAAAGAATATCTCTTTTTTTATCAAATAAATAAGCACCTATTATTTTATAACTAGAAACATCAACTAAATCCCAATTATTAACATGCCTAGTGTTTTTTAAGTATAGGTTAAAAACTTTTTCTGGATTTTTTTTAAATTCTTCAATCATTAAAAAAAGAGCAGCTAATCTTTGTTCATGAAACTTAGAATGTAGTAATTTTTCTATTTCTTGTAAAGACAAAGAGTATTTTTTAATGGTTTTTCTTATTTCTGGTACTTTTATTCCTAAAAAAATATCTCCTTGACCATATTCTCCAGGATTAGTTTTAAAAAACCTTTGTAAAATCTTGGCTTTTTTAGAATCAGCTTTTTTTTCTAGTTCTTTCTGAAGATTTAAAAACATCAACTTTGTTCTTGAATAAATTTTTCTATTGAACGGTCATAGGTCTTCTCTGCTTCTAAAGAGAAATAACAAGCAGGTAATTCTTTTTTTCCTCTATGATATTTTATACATTCACAACAAATTCCTTTTTTTGAACATTCAGAATAAGAACAAGGACAATTCTTTAAATTTTCTTGTCTTTGACATTCCATACATCTAGTTAAGAATTATTATAAATAGGTTTAATATACTGGCAAAACTAACCCATAGAATATAAGGAATAAATAAATAAGCAGCTATTTTAGATACCTTATAAAACCAAATTATACATAAAAGAATAGCTAACCATAAAACAATTATATTTAAAAAAGCTAACAGAGGATTTTGTAAAGTAAAAAACAAAAAAGACCATAAAAAATTTAAAAATAATTGAATAAAATAAATATAAAAACATTTTTTACAATAGCCCTTCTTCCAAATAAAATAAAAAGCCAAACCCATTAAAAGATAAAGTAAAGTCCAAGCAGGACCGAATATCCAATTAGGTGGATTAAAAGATGGTTTATTAAGATATAAATACCAGTTATTTAAAGAAGAAGCAGTAAACAAAGAACCAATAAAACCAATTATTAGGGGGTGGAAAATTGAAACTATTAATTTCATATTAATAATATTGAGGACTAATAAATTTTGTTAAAGCAAAAATTATTGCTTTTTCAAAAGATTCGGTCCTGTTAATTAAGTTATTAGTCAAGACACCGACTGTGCCTTGTTTTTGCTTAGTATTATGTTCTTTAATTAATTCATCCATAACCATTCCTAGCTCTTTACCCTTTTTAATCTCTTTGGCAATTTTATCAGGTAATAACAAGCAACCGCCACTGCCTATTCCTATTTTCCCTTTTTTATCTATAACTACTACCCAACCAGAAAGAAACATACCAAAACTAGAATCATAAACACATCCTTCTAAGCCTAATCCTAAGTCTGAATTAGTTTTTTCTAAAGATAATTTAGCCCTATTGTTAGCCCCCTTTATCGCCTCTTTATTAGACATTGGTTGATTATTAACCCCAGAATCAATATTTAAAGAAATTATTTCTGCTTTAGGCCAAATTTTTTTAATCACATTTTTAACTGCTTTTATCTTAACTGGATTTCTAGAACCTATACTTATTTTTAAACTCCTATTTCTAGGATTTCTTTTAACCATAATTCTTTGATTCTTTGTATAATTTGCAAGACTATTTCTGGGCAAAGTGATCCATAACAACTTACTGCTTTTACTTGATCATCTTTTTTTATTCTAACAGTATAAAAAGTAGCATCTATTAATCCTTGCTCAATATACTGATCATTAAGTAATAGAAAATTATTTTCTAATATTAAATTCTCTAAATTTTTATATTCTTGTTCTGAAATTTTACTAAAATTAGTTTCAATCTTAACTTCTGACTTAGTATAATCTTGGGCTTCGTATTGTATTTTTCCCAGACTGTTAATTATTATATTAACTTTCGAAAAAGGATTTACTATGTCTAAATTAATTTCTGTCGTTTTACTTTCAAATGATTCAGGAGGTAAATCACTAATATCTCCTTCAACAATTTCTTTCTCTTTTTTAATCAAATTAAAGGTTAAATAAATAAAACTAATAATTATAATTAAAAAAAATATAATACCTAAAAATTTTTTCATATTTCCTAACAAAAAACCCGAGAAAAAATCTCGGGCAATTTTATCTTTTTCTCCACTGAGGTGCTCTTCTGGCCCTTTTTAAGCCAAACTTTTTTCTTTCTCTTGTCCTTGGATCTCGAGTTAAACTTCCTGCCTTTCTCAATCTTTTTTTAAAATCAGAGTTGAATTTAACTAAAGCCCTGGAAATACCATGAGCTATTGCTTCTGCTTGAGAACTAATTCCCCCTCCTTTTACTTTAATAGAAAAATAAAAACGATCTAAACATTTCATTGTTTCTAATGGAAAAACAGCTTTTTTTTGTAAATCTTTGGTAGGAAAATATTTCTTATAATCTTTTTCATTAACTATAATTCCCTTTTTTTCTTGATTAAAAAGATAAACTCTAGCTACTGAACTTTTTCTTCTCCCTATTGATGCAAAATATGGATCTTTAGTTTTTTTCATTTTTCTATTTTTAGTCTTTTGATTTGAATAGCCCTTAATTTATTTGGAGGAAGCATTCCTAAAACAGCTTGTTTTAAAACCTTTTCTGGATCTCTAGCAAAAATCTTTTCAAAAGATTCTGTCTTTAAACTTCCTAAATAACCACTATGTCTATAATACATTTTGTTTTTTTCCTTTTTTCCGGTTAACTTTATTTTTCTGATATTTTTAACAATAACAACGTCTCCTTCATCTTTATAAGGAACAAAACTTGGCTTATTTTTTCCTCTTAATAATTGGGCAATTTCTGTTGCTAATTTGCCCAATATTTTTCCTTCTGCATCAATATAATATTCCATAATATTTATTCAACTAATTCTATAATCGCCATTTCGCTACTATCTGATTTTCTAGGACCTAATTTAATAATCCTAGTATATCCTCCTTGTCTTTCTTTAAAACTTGGAGCTATCTCTTGAATTAATTTTTTAACTATTTGTGGTGAAAAATTTTTTAAAAGCAGTCTTCTAGAATGTAAGTCTCCTTTTTTAGCCCGAGTAATGGCTTTTTCAGCAAAAATAGAAACTTCTTTAGCTTTAGCCTTAGTCGTTTTTATCTTTCTCTTTAGAAAAAGAGACCTAGCTAAAGATTTCATCAAAGCTTTCCTTTGGTCTTTGTCCCGAGAAAGTTTTCTTCCTTTAATCAAATTCCTCATGACTTTAATTCTAATTTTTTCTTTTTTAAAGCTTTTTTAATATCCTTCACTGCTTTTTCCCCTAAACCAGGTATTTTTAAAACATCTTGTTCTGTTATTCCCATAAGGTCATTAATAGTTTTAATATTATTCTGTTCTAGGGCTTTGCTTAATTTATCAGAAAGCTTTAACTCTTGTAATCCATTTTCTTGTTCTTTAAATGTCTGGCCTAAAAAAGAAAATTGTTCAGCCAAAATAGTACAAGCTTTAGTAAAAACCTGTTCTGGTAAAATAGTACCATCAGTTTCTATTTCTATAGAAAGTTTTTCATAATCTGTTTTTTCACCTACTCTCATATTTTCTACCTTAAAATTAATTTTTTTAATTGGAGAAAAAATCGCATCAACCAAAATAACACCTATTTCTTTTTTCTTTTGAGTTTTTCTGTTTTCTACTGGCTCATACCCTATTCCTTGTTCAATTTGGATTTCCATTTCTACTTCTGCTTTTTTATCAGTTAAAGTAAAAATATGGCAATCTGGGTTAATAATTTCTACCTGGGTTGGATATTTAAAATCAGAGGCCAAAACCTTTCTTTCTCCTTTAACCTTTAGAAAAGCTGTTTGAGGCTCTGAATCATATTGCTTAAACCTCATTTGCTTAAGATTCATTATAAGAACAATAACATCTTCTAAAACACCAGGTATTGTAGAAAATTCATGATTTACTCCTTTAATTTTAACCTGAGTAATAGCTGACCCTTGTAATGAAGAAATCATCACTCTTCTTAGGCTATTACCAATAGTGGTACCATAACCTGGGTAAAGGCCTTGTATTTCTATAACAGCTGAGTTATTTTTCTGATCAATAATTTTTGGTTCTTTTGTATTTTGTAAAATCATATTTTTATCTTGAATAATATTCAAAGATAGCTGAAATTTCAGCTATAGGGGCTGTTTCTTCCAAGAATGGTTCTTGAATTACCTCAGCCTCTAACTTATCCAAGTTTAATTTAAGCCAAGAAGGCGCTTTATATTTTTTAAGCTTTAATTGAATATTTTTCAAAAGACCTATGTTCAAAGATTGGGGCCTAATTATTATTTTATCTCCTTTCTTAACTTGATAAGAAGGGATGTCTACTTTTTTTTCATTAACTAAAAAATGACCATGATTAACCATTTGTCTAGCTTGAGTATGCGAAGATGCTAATCCCATTTTAAAAATAACGTTATCTAATCTGCTTTCTAATTTCTTAATTAATAAAGCACCAGCGTCTTCCACTTTACCTCTTTTTTCAAGCACTTCTTTTACGTATTTACTAAATTGTCTTTCTCTTAAATTATACCAATTTTTTAATTTCTGTTTCTCTTGTAACTCTTTACCATATTCTGACATAACTCTTCTTCTTTTTTTACCCTTAATACCAGGAGCATAGGGTTTTTTAATAAGACTACATTTAGTAGAAAGACAACGATCTCCTTTTAAAAGAAGTTTTTCGCCAACTCTACGACAAATTTTACATTTTGAATCTTTCATGCTCTTCTAGGTTTTTTAGGTCGACAACCATTATGAGGAAGAGGAGTTATGTCTTTAATAGAAATAATTTCTATTCCTTTCGCGGCTAATGATCGAATAGCCGATTCTCGACCAGCTCCTATTCCTTTAACAAAAATATCAGCTTTTTGAATACCTTGTTTTTGGGCAAAAAAAGCAATATTTTCAGCTACTTTAGAAGCAGCATAAGGGGTTGCTTTTTTAGTCCCCTTAAATCCAACCTTTCCAGATGTAGACCAAGTTAAAACATCGCCCTTTTCGTTACTTAAGGTGATAATAGTATTATTATAAGAAGAAAAAATACAAATCTTAGCTTTCTCTATTTTAACTTTTTTTAAACTAGCTTTTTTAACTCCTGACTCTATGTCTTCTCTTTCTTTTAATAATTCTTTCTCAGTTTTTTGAATAATGCGTTTTTTTCCCATGTTTTTATGTTGCTTGAGCTGGGGGCTTTCTACCAGAGCCTACTGTTTTTCTGACATTTCCTCTAACCGTTCTGTTGTTAGTTTTGGTTCTTTGACCCCTAGCTGGTAAATTTTTAATATGTCTTATTCCTTTATAAGAATTAATATCTTTTAATCTTTTTATATCTAAATTAATTTTTCTCCTTAAATCTCCTTCAATAGTATAATTTTTCTCTATGATATCTTTTAATTTAGTAACCTGTTCTGGGTTTAATTCTGAGGCTTTTTTATCAGGACTTATTTTTAATTGTTCTAATATTTTTTTACTTAAAGATGGCCCTATTCCATATATATAAGTTAAAGCTATTTCTATTCTTTTTTTATCAGGGATATTAATCCCAGCTATTCTAGGCATAGTTTTTATCCTTGTTTTTGCTTATGTTTCGGATTAGAACAAACAACATAAATTCGTCCTTTTCTACGGACTATTTTACAGTCTTTACAAATTTTCTTAACCGATGATCTTACTTTCATAATTATTTTCTATAAACAATTCTAGCCCTATCTTTATCATAAGGAGTCATTTCAACTGTTACTTTGTCTCCTGGTAGAATTTTTATTTTATGGATTCTTAATTTTCCAGCTAAATAACCAATAATCTCTTGCCCATCATCTAGTTGGATTTTAAAGGTAGGTCCGGGTAAAATTTCTAAAACAATTCCTCTTTCTTGACGAACGTTATTTTTACTCATTAAGAATAATATTTAAGTATAATAAAAAATTTTCATTTAGTCAACCTTTATTATCATTTCAATCTTTTCTAGGTTTTCTGGAACCCTTTTTCTTAAAAAAGACCATGACTTAATAATAGCTTTAAAAATTTCTTCTCTTTCTTGTAGGGTAAATATTGTTTGAGGTTTAGTTAAAGAAATAATTGATTTTTTTAACTCTAAAATATCTATTTCTGGGTAAATCATTAAAGAAAAAAATGTTTTTAATTCTGTACCATTTTCGTAATTAGTCTTCAAGCTTCCCGGCTTTATCAAATTTCCTTCTAACTCTTTTGAAGCTATTTTTTTTATAAACTCTTGCATTTCTGATTTCTTAAAGATAAAACCGTTAGCCTGAATTTCTATTTCTAAAATAAAAGAATCCTGGGTTGTTTCAGCTGGAACCGAATAAGATATTTCTAGTGCTTCATATTTTATTATGGGTTCTATTAGAGAAAAATCAGCAGAAACCTTTTCTAATAACTTTTCTTTAGCTTCTTTTTTCATTCTATCTAATAATTGTTCCTCTGCTTGATTAAGATCTTCTTGTTTAACTTGGCTAACTTCTTGGCTAATTCCTCCTTTCATTGGTTCAAATGATTTAGCATAAAAAGTAGTATATTTTGCTGTCCCAGCAAAACCAGGAATAGAAAAAGTAGTTGGGCCTATATTATACTCTGGCCCTGGCTCAGCTGCTATAACTTCGATATCTAAATAACCCTCAACTAACTTACCTTCTTTATAGGTTCCGCCTGGAATTATTTCTCTTTGGACAGATCGAAAAAGCATTCCATCAGCTGAAACAAACCTAGTTTCGGGTAATAAAGATTGGCTTTCAGTAGAATGGTTATTATAGACACGAATAGTACCTAAAGCCTTTTCTTGTTTTAAAATCTTACCAGTAGCTAAAAATTCTTGAGAATTTTTAACAGAAACTGTTATTTCTTTAACTGCTATTGTATTAGTAGCGTAAATAGAATTCTCTATTTTTGGATCTAAATTGATAACTTCCTCAATTTCTAATAAATTCATTTCTGGATAAATCTCTATTATAAGTGGAGAAGAAAAAGAATGAATGAATAAACCAAATAAAAGAACAGTCAATAGACCTATTAAAGAATAAAAAATAATTTTATTATTTTTTTTCAACACAGGTTTCTTTTCTGACTCAAAAATATTTTTCTCTTGTTTCTTCTGAATCGGAACTATATCAAAAAATTTTTTTCCCATATAATAATTGACAACTAAAACATTGAGCTTCTATACTATCTTTTATCACATTCTCAGTATTTTTCAACTGCCAAAGATATTTTGCTCTTAAAAAGTTTTTTAATTCTGGCAAAAGACTTCCTCCTCCTAAGATATACCTGGGTTTAGAAAAATAATTAAAACTTTTTTCTATTTCTTTCATTTCAAACATATTACTTATTTTTTTACTAACTGATTCAGTAAGTTCTCCTTTGCTATAATTTTCTTTTAAAATACGAGCATCTTTTAAAGATAAATTTAATTTTTTAGATAAAATTTCCGAAAAAAATTTTCCTCCTAAAGGAATATTAAAAATATTACTTAAAATTCCTTGTTCTATTTCAAAAACTTGACTTTGTTCTCCTCCTATATCTAATATAAAACAATTAGGCTCAGGAATAATAATTAGTTCGGCTAAAGAAACGATCTTAATATTTTTAAATATATTTTTAAAAAAATTTTCATCGAAATTATTTAATAAAATTTTTACCTCTATATTTCTACCTGTATAATTCAAAAAACTACTAACTTTATACCCTTGTATTTTTTTCTCTAAAATAGAATAATGTTTACCGGAAAACAATTTAAAAAAAGAACCAATTTCCTTTTTAGAAATTTTTTTACCAGGATTATCTCTTTGAAAAGAAATTGTTTTAATCTCAGAATTTATTATTGATCCAGTCAAAATAACAGATGGTTTATTAAATTTTTTTAATTCTCTCATTAAAGCTGTTTTTTTATCAAATAATGTTGTCTCTTTATAATAAATAACAGAATACTCCTTGTTATAATAAGATTTAATCGCTTCCGTTCCTATGTCTAAATATAAATTATTCATCTTCTAAAATAGCCTTAATTCTTCTGATTCCAGCTGAAGAGCTTTCTTGTTTAATAATTTTAAAATTGCCTAATTCTTTGGTATTTTGAACATGAGGACCACCACATATTTCACAACTAAAACCCTCAACTGAATAAACCTTAACTTTTTCTCCATACTGAAAAATACCAATAGCTCCTATATTTTTGGCCTCATCTAAAGACATTTCTTTCATTATAATAGGTTTTTGTTTTTTAATAGCTTGATTAACAAAATCTTCCACCTGTTTAATTTCTTGTTCGGTTAATTTTTCTGAATGAGAAAAATCAAACCTTAAACGTTCAGCAGTAATATTACTACCTTTTTGAGAAACATGATCTCCTAAAATTTTCCTTAAACCCGCTAACATTAAATGAGCGGCTGTGTGCAATCTAGTTGTTTTTTCAGATGTGTCAGCTAGACCTCCTTTAAAGGATTGACTAGAAGCTCTAGAAATATTTTGGTGTTTTTTTAATTTCTCTTTGTATTCTTTTAAATCAACTGACTTTCCTTTTTCTTGCGCTAACTCTTGGGTCATTTCAATGGGAAAACCATAGCTTTGATAAAGATTAAAGGCTTGAGAACCAGAAATATTTCCTGATATTTTTTCAAATTCTTTTAATCCTTTTTCTAGGGTTTGTTCAAACTTAACATATTCTTTTGCTGTTTCTTTTTCAATAAATTCTAAATTATTTTTTAGTTCTGGATAAATATCTTTATAGTTTTCACAAATAATTGGAATAATATCGAATAATTCTTTTTTAATGCTTAAAATTCTAGCACATCTTATTGCTCTCCTAATCAGCCTTCTAACAATATATCCTTGCTGTAAATTAGAAGGAACAATATTCTCAGAAACAATAAAACAAACTGCTTTTAAATGGTCAGCGATAATTTCAAAAGCTTTTGTATTCTCTCTATATTTTTTCCCAGATAATCGTTCAATCTTTTCAATAATATTTAAAAATAAATCTGTCTCGAATATATTGTCTTTTTTTTGAACAGCCAAAGCTATTCTTTCTAAGCCCCCGCCAAAATCTACGTTTTTTTGTTTTAATTTTTCAAAACCATTTTCTGTTTTCTTGAATTCCATAAAAACACTATTAGCTATTTCTATAAATCTGCCGCAATCACAATTTAAATGACAAGGAAGGTTTTTCCATTTAGAATTTTCGTGTTTATTAGTTTGAGTATCATAAAATATTTCAGAATCAGGCCCACCAGGTTCTCCAACGGGCATGTTAAAGGGAATACCTGAACGAGACCACCAATTTTTGGTCTCATTATAAAAAAAGATTCTACCTTGTTGCATTCCATTTTTTTCAGGAAAATCTACTTGCTTAGCTTCAATTCTTTTTTCCTTAAATAGCCTTTCCCAAATTAAAGCTGATTCTGCATCTTTTTCAATTTCTTTATTTCCCCTAAAACAGGTAACATAAAGTCTGTT
>JAQUNM010000003.1 GCA_028717605.1 Minisyncoccota bacterium | reverse complement strand
AGAAGAAAATATCATTCTACTTACCCAAAGATTGATAATATCTCTGGCTGTAAAAAGAGAGTTGGTTGGATAAAAAGTTTTGAAATCTTTTTTGTTTAAGGTGGCAAAAGGCCACAAAGCTGAACTGAACCAAGTATCTAAAACATCTGTTTCTCCTTTTATTGGTATTTTGTGTCCCCACCAGATTTGTCTAGAAATACACCAATCTTTTATGTTTTTTAGCCAAGCTAAATAAGTTTTTTCAAAATTTTTAGGAAAGAATATTATTTCTTTTTTTTCAATTGGTTTTATCGCTTTAAGGGCGAGTTCTTGCATTTTTAAAAACCATTGTAAAGAAAGAATAACTTCTACAGTTGAGTTACATCTGTAACACTTGGGAACAGAGTGAGTATATTCTTGGATTTTTTCTAGTAAATTGAGTTTTTCCAAATCTTTAATAATTTCTTCTCTAGCTATTAAGGTTTTTAACCCTTGGTATTTTTTGGGACAGTTTTCTGTCATTAAGGCTTTTTCCGAAATAACTTGGATACTTTCTAGATTATGATTTTTTCCTATTTTTTCATCATTTAAATCATGTGCTGGAGTTATTTTAACAGCACCTGTGCCAAAACTCATATCTATTAATCTATCTTGAACAATAGGAATTTCTTTGTTTTGTAAAGGAAGAATGACCTTTTTTCCTGTAAATTTTTTATATCTTTCATCTTTAGGATTGACAGCAACGGCCGTGTCTCCTAACATTGTTTCTGGTCTGGTGGTGGCGACAATAATGAATTCTTTACTGTTTTTAATAGGGTATTTTATATACCAGAGATTAGTTTTTTCTTCTTTGTATTCTAGTTCTAAATCAGAAAGACTAGTAAGGCACCTAGGGCACCAATTAATTGCTCTGTTAGCCTGATAAATCCAGCCTTTTTTATAATAATGTAAAAAAGCTTTTTTAACTTCTTTGGCATATTCTTTATCCATAGTAAATCTGGCCCTAGACCAATCGCAAGAAACGCCAAGTTTTTTGTATTGATTAAAAATAATATTACCGTATTGTTTTTTCCATTCCCAAACTTCTTTAATAAATTTTTCTCTGCCTAAATCAAATCTAGTTAGCCCCCTTTTTTTTAAATTTTTTTCTACTACATTTTGAGTAGCAATACCAGCGTGATCAGTTCCAGGAAGCCACAAAGCTTTAAAGCCCTGCATTCTTTTTTGTCTTATAATTATATCTTGGCAAGTAGCATTTAAAGTATGACCTAGGTGTAGAGATCCAGTTACATTAGGTGGGGGTAAAACAATAGTATAGGGTTTGCCTTTTAATTTATCTGGTTTAAATAAACCCTTTTTTTGCCAGAAAGAATATATTTTTTTCTCTATCTTTTTAGGTTCGTGATGTTTATCCATGTATTTTTAGATTAGCATTTGCTTTTAATTTTTTCCAGTCTTTTTGTCTAAGGTTACAAGAAGCAGCTAAGCAGGTCATTAAAGCATTATCAGTGCAGAGATTATTAGCGGGAAGAACTAAAGGAATATTTATTTTCTTTTTAAATTGTTTTCTTAATTCTTCGTTAGCTATAACTCCTCCGCCAAGAACAATTGATTTTACTTTAAAATCCCTAGATGCTTTTATTGTTTTTTTTAACAAAACATCAATAATCGATTGCTGAATTTCAAAACATAGCTCTTGAACGATTTTTTTATTTAATTTTCTTTTTTTTGTTTCGTATAAAACAGCTGTTTTTAAACCCGAAAAACTGAAATCATAGTTTTTCGAATTTATCATTGGTCTTGGTAATTTAATCGAACTTTCCATAACTGATTTAGCTTTTTTAGCTATTTCTGGTCCGCCTGGATAGTCTAATTTTAATAACCTAGCTGTTTTGTCAAAGCATTCGCCAGCAGCATCATCTCTAGTTTCTCCTAATAATTTAAAATTATTTTTATCTTTCATTAAAATTAATTGAGTGTGACCTCCAGAAACGATTAAAGCTAGGGCTGGAAATAATATTTTTTTTTGTAAAAGATTAACATAAATATGACTTTTTAAATGATTAACAGGAATAATAGGAATATTCCAAGAAAAGGCCAAAGCTTTAACAAAATTTATTCCGGTCCATAGACAGGGTTCTAATCCTGGTCCTTGGGTAATGGCGATAGCATCAATTTTAGGTTTTTTATATTTTTTTAGAAAAATAGATAATTTTTTTAATAACACTGGATGGCGAGAAAGAATATTGCTTAAGTCTTTTGTTTTATTTTGTTTTTTTTCTAAAAGATGTGCTTTTTTTAAGGCATTTTTTAAAACTAAGGTTAAATTTTTTTCATGTTCTCTTTTAGCTAAAGCAGGGAATATTCCCTGATAAGGCTTATGAGTCATTATTTGAGAAGAAATAATGTTTGATAAAACTTCAAAATTACCTTGTTTTTTTAACAAAGCACAACAGGTATCATCGCAAGAAGTTTCAATCCCTAAAATAATCATATTTTGTATTTTATTATTTTTCTTGATTTTTTTCAACTTTTAATATACTATATTAGTGTTGACCCTATCGTCTAGTGGTTAGGACATCAGGTTTTCATCCTGAAAACCGGGGTTCGACTCCCCGTAGGGTCGCTATTGACAAAGTCTATCTTTTATGATATAAAAAGGTGTACATTAAAAACACGATATTTAACTTTTTATCTCAAAAACGGAGGTGAGAAATGAAAAGAATATTTTTTCTTTTAATGATTGTAACCCTTTTGAGTTCTGGTTGTGCTACTGTAGACTGGACAACCGGAGACAAGCCCATCTTTCGTTATGGGGAAAGGGTTAGGGTAATAAACAACCTTAAGTATGAGGTTGTTATTACCTACCGAACCTGGGGAAGTGTAAGAGAAGCAAGGTTTTTCCCAGGTCAAGAAGGAGAGCTTTCTTCTTTGAGCGACAATGAATATCTTGTCGCTCAGGTATACAACGAGGAAAATCAGATTATCGGGACCACAGACTTTAAGGTAAGGTCTCAGAAATCTGATTCTCAGCAACTCTGGAGAATTACTTCTTTCAGAAAGCTGAGGTAGTAAAAAGGGCATAACTGCTATTTAGTTATGCCCTTGTTTTTTACTCTAAATGAATATTTTCTTGGAAATTTTTAAGCTTTTGTTTTAAAAAAGGATGATTTTTTAAATGAAAATCTTTTTGTAATAATTGTCTAGCTTTTTCTCTGGTTTCCTGTATTAAAGCAAGGTTAGTCAAAGATTGCATAGTTAAATCAGGTATTCCCCATTGCCTAGTTCCTGAAAATTCTCCAGGCCCCCTTAATTCTAAATCTTTTTCAGCTAAAACAAAACCAGTTTCTGCTTGTTTTAAAGCTTTTAATCTTTGATATGATTTTGTAGAGTGAGATCCTGTTAGAACAAAACAGTAAGATTGGAATTTACTTCTTCCCACTCTTCCCCTGAATTGATGAAGCTGAGCTAAGCCAAATCTTTCTGCCCCCTCTATCATCATTACTGAAGCATTAGGAACATCAATGCCAACTTCAACCACAGAAGTAGAAACTATAATATCTATTTTTTTATTTTTGAAATCTTTCATTATTCGTTCTTTTTCTTTTGAGGCTAACTTTCCGTGAATCATGCCTACTTTGAATTCAGGAAATATTTCTTTAGAAAGAATTTCAAATTCTTTTTTAACAGCTTTTGTTTCTGACCAATTTGAATTATCGTTTTCTTTTTCTTCTATCCTGGGGCAAACAACAAAAACCTGCCTTCCTTTTTTTAGTTCTTTTTTAATAAAAGCATAGGTTTTTTTTCTTTCTTCTGGTTTCACGATTTCAGTAATAATTTTTTTCCTTCCTTTGGGTAATTCATCAAGCAAGGAAAGATCTAGATCGCCATAAATAGTTAAAGCTAATGTTCTGGGGATAGGAGTAGCTGTCATAGAAAGCAAATGAGGAATGATATTTTTTTGTTTGCATAATTTAGCTCTTTGCTTTATTCCAAACCTATGTTGTTCGTCTAAGATTACTAAAGCTAGTTTATTAAATTTAACCTTATCTTGGATTAAAGCATGGGTGCCAATTAGAACATTAATTTCTCCTTTCTCTGTTTTTTCTAATAGTTTTTTTCTCGAAATTTCTATAAAATCATTTTTTAATTTTTTAGAATAAAATTTATCTTCTTTGCCAGTGAGAATTCCTACGTCTAAGTTGAAATTCTTTAAAAGCTTAAAAACTTCTTGAAAATGTTGCTTGGCTAAAATTTCAGTAGGAGCCATAAAAGCTACCTGATAACCAGCTTTAACAGTACTTAAAGCAGCTATGGTAGCTACAATAGTCTTGCCAGAACCAACGTCTCCTTCCAAAAGCCTATTCATAGGATAGGCTTTTTCTAAATCTTTTAATATTTGCCAAGAACATTTTTTTTGAGCATTAGTCAGTTTATAAGGAAGGGAAGAAACTAATCTTTTAATGAACTTTAGGTTTATAGGGATAGAAACTGATTTTTCCTGAGTTATTCTAATTCTTTGTCTTAAAACAGCTAATTGAATTAAAAAAAGTTGTTCAAAACTAAATCTTTGTTTGGCTTTTTCAGCTAACTTTAAAGATTCTGGAAAATGAATTTGCCATAAAGCTTTTTCAATTTTTAATAGATTAAACTCTAAAGGAAGAATTTCTGGAATTTTATTCTTTAATCCTACCAGAACAGATTTTAAAATTATTCTTAACCATCTTGAAGAAAGACCTTCTGTTTCAGGATAAACAGGAACTAATCTGCCAGTATGAAGAGTGATGGGGGATATTTTTTCATAAACAGGATTAGAAAGATAAATAATGTTTTTTTTAAAAATAGCCTTACCAGACAGGAAAACCTCATCATTCTTTTTTAGGTTCTTAACTAAATATGGTTGATTGAACCAAACAACTTTTATTGCTCCTGACTTGTCTTGTAAAATAGCTTCAGTAATAGTTACTCTCTTTTTAAATGTTCTGATATTATTTATAGCTAAAATTTTTCCCTTAACTGTGCATAATTTATTTAGTTCTACCTTTTCAATAGAAATTAAATCAGAAAAATCCTCATATCTATGAGGAAAATGATAAAGTAAATCATGGATTGTCTCAATTCCTAATTTTTTTAGCTTTGATTCAAAAACAGGTCCTATTTTAGAAACTTTGTTGATTGGGGCAAAAAGATTCATTGCGCCTAGCAGGAGTCGAACCTGCAGTCTCTTGATCCGCAATCAAGTGCTTTATCCATTAAGCTATAAGCGCTTATTAGAATTATAATAGAATAATTAGAAAAGTAAATTGACTTAAACCTTAAAAGATAATATATTATTATATATAAAGGAGGAGTCGCATAGAGGCATTGCAAGAGATTGCTAATCTCTGACGGTGTAAGCCGTCCGTGGGTTCGAATCCCACCTCCTCCGTCCTGTTAAGGAGAGGTACCGAAGCGGTCATAACGGGGCAGTCTTGAAAACTGCTTGGGGCGCAAGCTCCACGTGGGTTCGAATCCCACCCTCTCCGCCAAAAACAAACCCCCTATTTTTTGTAGGGGGTCTTTTTTTACTCTATAATTTTTGATATTCTTTTTATCTCTTCTTGAAAATCATTTTTAAAATATAAGTTAATCTCTTCCATTCTTTCAGACATATCATTAAACTCTTCTTGCATTTTATCATTAGAAGTTTTTAAGGTTTGATATTCTCTCTTTAATTCTTGATATCTTTCTTTCTGTTTGTTAAGATTTTGCAAGAACAGTGAATTCATAACTAGTAAAAATAATACCAGGATAGTCAAGAAAACAGTTAGTCGAGTTTCTCCTTCTTTTTTAACTAAAATCTGTTTAAAAAAGAAATTCATTATACTCCTCCTTTTTAAAACCAAACGAAATTATTTGGTTTTTAATTTTTAAATAGCTGATTTTTTAGAATAAAACATATTTTTAGATTTGTCAACTTATTTGAAGAAAAAAATATTTTGAGGTATAATAGAAAAATGAAAAGATTATCTTCAGATGAATATTTTTTAAAAATAGCCTTAGTGGTTGCAGAGCGTTCTACTTGTCTTCGTCATCACATTGGAGCAGTAGCGGTTAGAAATAAACAAATTTTAACTACCGGCTATAATGGAGCAGCTGCTGGGTTAAAAGATTGTTTGGAATTAGGTTGTTTAAGAAATGAAAAAAACATTCCTTCTGGGACTCAGCATGAAATATGTCGAGCTATTCATGCTGAGCAGAATGTAATTATTCAAGCTTCTTTGCATGGGGTTTCTTTAGAGGGAGCAACCGTTTATTGTACTCATACTCCTTGTATCTTGTGTGCTAAGATGTTGGTAAACGCTAAAATTAAAAGATTTGTTAGCTTTGCTAAGTATGCTGATGATTCTTTTTTAGAATTATTTAAACAAGCAAATATAAAAATTGATATTTTAGAAAAACCTTCTGACTTAATTAGTTTTTTAGCTTAATTTATGTTTTTTGAATCTGAACAAGCAAGAGAAGCAGAAAAAAAAGACCTCCAAGAACAAACAAGAGAAAAACTAGTAGAGCTTTTACCTTACTTAAAAGAGCTGTCAAAAGAATTACAAGAACAAGGATTTTTAGTTGATCAAGAGTGTCGAATCCAAGAAAGAGAATTTAATGATGTTTTTTCTGAACAAGAAGTTAAAAAAGATCAAGAAAAAGTAAAAGAACTTGAAAATAAGTTTTCTAACAATAAAGATGGAGAATTATTAGAAGTAATTAAAACCTTAACTTTTAATAAATTTTGGTTTAATCATAACCTAGTGTCATTAAGAACTTCCAAGTTTGATGACTATTGTAATGGGGTGGACGAAATTATTTTTGACCTGAAAACCAAGCAGCCCTTGGCAGCAGTTGACAAAACCACTAATCCTTTAAAGAAAATTGAAAAAATAAAAGAAAAAATTATTCAGGGTAGTAGAATAAAGTATGGTTTTATCCTAAAAGAAAATATTGAAAAACAGTCTTTGAAAGATTTGCCAACTTTTATTATTTCTTTAACCCCAGAAGAATTAATAGACTTAGCTGAGGATTTATTAAGCCAAAAGGATTTGAATAAATCAGAAAAGAAAGTAATTCAGTCTTTAGTGCGACAAAGTCAAAAATTTCAAGAAATAGCTTCTCCAGCTATGGAAAAGAATTATAAAAAAGCAGAAGAAATCTTTAAAAGAATTAGTCTCTAGTTAAAGTTAAAGCAAATACCTTTTTTGCTCCTTTTTTCTTTAGTTCTTCAGCTAATTTATCCATTTTTTCTTCAAAAATATCTTTGACTAAAAAAACATTTTTATTAGAGAATTGATTAATCAAAGGTATTTTTAGCAGTATTGAAAGTTCTTTAGCCATTTCTTCTGAGGGGTCAAAACCGATCTTTTTCTTTTCTTTTAATGTGCAAGGGGAAAAACTTAGAATAAAACTTTCATTAACAGAAATGTTGCATAAATAAAGATGGGTTGTTATAATAGAAGCAATAACAGAGGAAAGTTCTTTAAGATAATTATTTTTAAATTGACTTACAATTTTTTTTATTATAAAATCAGAGCAAGGTGTAGCTGCATAAAGACCATTTAAAAACTTAGTTTCAGAACAACTAAAACAAGTTTTACCAGGTTTGGCTGGATGACAGTATGGACAATAAGTTTTATTCAAAATTTCAATTAAAGAAAAACAATCATAACAAAGAAAAGATCCCTCTTTTTTACAATTAAGACAAAATTTAGGAAAAAATAAATTTAACCAAAAATCTTTCATAGAATATTTATCTATGATATAATATTTTAAAAAATGTTCAAAACTAGACCCAAAAGTTTTTTAGGCATAGACATAGGAAATTATTCTATTAGAATTATTGAATTAGAGAAAAAAGGCAATGGTTTTGAGTTAAAAAACTATGGTGAAAGTGTTAATATCCCTGAAAATGGCTTTGGTTCTTTTGAAAGAAATTCTTTTTCTCTTTTAAATGAACGGGTGGCAAACACTATTAAAGATATCTGTGAACAAGCTGGGATTGAAACTAAAAATGTTAATTTTACTATTCCAGATTTTTATACTTTTTTTACCTCTATTAATCTCCCTTTAATGGACAAAACTGAGTTAGTTCAAGCAATAGAATACGAGGTAAGACCATATATTCCTTTACCTATTTCTGAGATTACCTTAGATTGGAATATTATAGAAGGAATAGTTGGAAAAACACCACTTAATGTTTTAGTAGCGGCAGTACCCAATGATGTTGTTGCTCAGTATAAAGAAATAGCTAAACTTTCTGATTTAAATCCTAATTTTTTAGAACCAGAAGTTTTTTCCTTAGCCAGAACCCTGAAAAAAGAAAGTGAAGAAAGCGTTTTAGGACTAGTGGACATAGGTATTAAGAGTACTACTTGTACTATCATCGATAAAGGACTTTTAAAAACAAGTCATAGCTTTAATATTGGTGGAAGTGAAATTACTGAGGCTCTAGCCAGATCTTTAAATTTAAAGTATAATGAAGCTGAAGAAATTAAAAAAGAAAAAGGAATAACAGAATCGCCAAGTAAGGATATCATTCTTCCTTTAATAGATTCTATTATAGAAGAAAATAAAAAAGTTTTTAGAAATTATTATGCTGAAAAGGGCCAAGAAATTAAGAAAATTATCTTAGCTGGTGGATCAATGGAAATGCCAGGACTACAAGAATATTTAAAAGATAAATTAAAAAAAGAGATAAGTATTATTAATCCTTTTGTTAATATTACTTTTCCTGATGTTTTAAAACAAGAATTAAAAAAAAGAGGTCCTTTCTACGCCATTGCTTTAGGAGCAGCTTTAAAGGGCTTTGAATAAAAAATTATGGCAATAGAAATTAGAACTAAAAAAGAAAAGCTTAATTGGTCGTTTTTTCTTTTTATTATTTCTTGTCTAATGATTTTATTTTTTTCAATTTCATACTTTCTTTTTTTGAAAAATATTAAAAACATAGACCAGGAAGTTGATGAATTAAAACAAGGGATAAAAGAAGAGGAAGCCTTGCAAAAAGACTTAAGTGATGTTGAGCAAAGACTGAAAAAAGCTCAAGATATTCTTGTTCGAGGAGGGATAATCAATATTACAGCCGGAGAAGAGACAAAAGCTTCTTTTGCCGAACTTAAAGTTAAAAAAGCCTTTCAACTTTTACAAGAAAATGTTCATCCTAATATTTGGTTTTCTTCTTTAAATTTTGATTCCAATACTAATAAGGTTGTTATTCAGGGAGAGGCTCAAGATATAATTAGTTTTAAACAACAATTAAATATTCTAAAAGAAAAAATGAAGTTTAATTTAATCGGGTACTCAATAACTGGAGATCAAAAAGTCAATTTTACTTTTGATTTTAATATTGATACTCAAACCATACCATGAAGCGTCTTTATCCTTTAATTAGTATAGTCTTATTTTTATTAATAATTTTTTTAATCATTTATTTTTGGTATCCTACATATCAAAAATACGAAGAAAAAAAACAAGAGCTTAAGTTGACAGAACAGGTGGTCGAAAGATCAGAAGAAATCTTGAGAGAACTAAAAGAAACTGAAACCGGTCTGATAGAATACAAAAACTTGCTTGCTAAATTAGGAATAGCCCTACCAACAGAGTCTTTAGCTTTAGACTTAAATGTTTTTTTAAGGCAGGCTAGTAGGCGTTATGGTTTATTGTTAACTAGTTTAAATATTACAGAAGAAACAGATAAAGTTAACATTAGTCTTTCTTTGTCTGGGTCTTATAAAGAATTTATTAGCTTTTTAGAATTTTTACATAAAAACTATAAGCTTTTTAAAGTAGGAAATATTTCTTTTACTTCTCCTGGAGAGACAGAAACAGCTTGGGCTTTTACTGTAAATTTAGTTACTTATTATTTGCCCGGAATTAGTTCTTCAACGGGAGCAAAAATAACATTTGAAGAGATTTATTAAATATAAAAATATGGTTAATATATTAGCACAAAAAAAGAAAAAACAAGTATATTTATTAATTATATTTGTTATTTTAATAATAATTACTGTTGTTTTGTTCCTAACAGATAAAAAAGAAAAAATCGTAACAGCTCCTTCAATTATTGAATTGCCAGTAAGACCCGTAAATATAGACTGGGATTTTTTACAAGCACTACAAAGTTTAAATTTTACTGAATTTTCTACTATACCTAACTTTGAGAAACAAGCAGGCAGAGATAATCCTTTTTTAAAGGGCGAAATTATAGAACAAGTGTCTTTTGAAGATTTTTAAAAATCATGAATCTTATTTCTCAGCTAGCTCAAAAAGGACTTTTAGAAGAAGAAAAAGTTAAGTCATTATTAGAAGAAGTTAAAAAAACGGGAAGAAAAGAAGAAGAAATTCTTTTAGAGAAAAAAATGGTCTCCGAAGAACTGCTTTTTAGTTTAAAAAGCAGTATTTTAAATATTCCTTTTAAAACGGTTTATACTGACGATATCGCTTTGGAGGTTTTAGAAATTATTCCAGAAGAAGCAGCTAGTAATTATAAGATGATTCCTATTTTTAAAAAAGAGCAAACAATAGGAATAGGAATGGTTTACCCAGAAGACCTAAAAGCTAAGGGAGCTCTAGACTTTTTCGCTAGACAAAAGAAATTAAAATACGAAGTTTTCCTTATTCCTCTTTCTGATTTTCACGAGGTTTTAAAAAAATATAAGAGTTTAAAAAAAGAAGTAAGCCAAGCTTTAGGTGGGATAGAGGAAGATAAAAAAGAAAGATTTCTAGAAGAAGAAAAACCAGAATTTAAAGAAGAGGCACCTATTTCTAAAACAGTTGACGTAATTTTAAGGCATGCTGTTGAGGGGAAAGCTTCTGATATTCATATAGAGCCAGGAGAAGAAAGATTGAGGGTAAGATTTAGATTAGATGGTATTTTGCGTTCCAGCATTTTTTTACCAATGAAACTTCAGCCAGCTTTAGTTTCTAGAATTAAAATAATATGTGGTCTTAAAATAGATGAAACCAGAGTTCCTCAAGATGGTAGACTTTCTGTTAATATTGATGATAAAAAAATTGATTTTCGTATTTCTACTTTTCCAACTACCTTAGGTGAAAAAGTAGTAATAAGAATTTTAGATTCTTCTGGTGGAGCAGTTAGCTTAGAAGACGCTGGAGTAATTGAAAGAAACCTTAAAGTATTAGAACAAGCTATTAAAAAACCTTATGGTATGATTTTGGTTACTGGTCCTACTGGTTCTGGTAAAACAACTACTTTGTATAGTATTTTAGAGAAACTAAATATTGAAGGAGTGAATATTGTTACTTTAGAAGACCCAGTAGAATATTTTTTACAAGGAATAAGCCAATCTCAAGTAAAGCCTGACATAGGATATACTTTTGCTTCAGGTTTAAGAAGCATTTTAAGACAAGACCCAGATATTGTTATGGTAGGAGAAATACGAGACAAAGAAACTGCTTCTTTAGCTGTTAATGCTGCTTTAACTGGTCATATTATGCTTTCTACTTTACATACTAATAATGTTTTTGGGGTTATTCCTAGATTGGTTGACATGGGGATTGAACCTTTTTTAATCTCTGCTAGTTTAAATGTCGCTATTGCTCAAAGGTTGGCTAGAAAATTATGTTCTAGCTGTAAAAAGAAAGTAGAAAAAAATTCAGAAGTAGAAAAAACAGTTTTAAAAGAATTGGAAGATTTGCCACCAACTATTAAAAAGAAAGTAGATTTTTCTAAGATGTATATCTGTCAATCAGTTGGTTGTAAAAAATGTGGAGGGCAGGGTTATAAAGGAAGAATAGGGGTTTTTGAAATTCTAGAAATGACTGATCAGTTATCAGAAATTATTGTTCGAGATTATTCAGAAGCCAAAATAGAACAAGAAGCTGTTCGTCAAGGCATGATTACCATGAGACAAGATGCTTTGTTAAAAGTTTTAAAAGGAGTAACTTCTTATGAGGAAGTTTTAAGAATAACTAAAGAAAACTAATATGAAATCAATTTTATTAATAGAAGACGATCCTTTTTTATCTAATATTTACGTAATAAAATTAGAAGAAGCTGGATTTAATGTTAATGCTTTGTTATCTGGGAAAGAAGCCTTAAAAGAAATTGAAGAAAAAAGGCCTGACTTAATTCTTTTAGACATAGTTTTGCCAGATATTAGTGGTTGGGAGATTTTAGAACAAATTAAGAAAAACCCTGAAATTAAAAGTAAAATTATGATACTTTCTAATTTGGGGCAAAAAGAAGACAAGGAAAAGGGGTTAAAAATGGGGGCTGATTATTATTTAATTAAAGCCTATTATACACCGACTGAACTAGTAGAAGAAATTAAAAAAATAATATAATGTTAAATCCTAAAACAAAAGAACTTATAGAAATTACTATTGCTGAAAAAGCATCTGACCTTCACTTAGTTACTGATAGTGCGCCGGTTATTAGGGTAAATGGTAGATTAAATATTTTATTTAACTTGGGAAAAATTTCTGAAAAAGAAATGCAAGAGATTGTTTTTGAAATGATGGGAGAAGAAAGGAAAGAAATGTTTTTAAAAGAAAAAGATATTGATTTTTCTTATAACTTTGAGGATAAAGTAAGGTTTAGGGTAAATATATTTTTCCAAAGAGAAAAGATAGCTTGTGCTCTTAGAATAATCAGTTCTGAGATTCAAACAATTGATGATTTAAACCTTCCTCCTATTTTGCACGAATTTACTAATTTACCCCAAGGATTCGTTTTAGTTACTGGTCCATCTGGCCAAGGAAAATCAACGACCTTGGCTGCTCTAATTGATAAAATTAATCATACTAGAGCAGAGAACATTATTACTATTGAAGATCCAATAGAGTATATTTTTACTCCAGACCGATCTATTATTAGTCAAAGAGAGATTAGGCAAGATGCTACTAGTTTTGCTCGAGCCCTTAAGGCAACTTTTCGACAAGACCCTGATGTTATTATGGTAGGAGAAATGAGAGATCCAGAGACTATTGCTACCGCTATTACAGCAGCTGAAACTGGGCATCTAGTTTTTGCTACCTTACATACTAATTCAGCTCATCAAAGTATTCATAGAATAGTTGATTCTTTCCCCGCTGTTCAACAAAACCAAATTAGAGCTCAACTTTCTGGCTCTTTAGCTGGAATTATTTCTCAAAGATTGATTCCTCGTAACAAAGGAGGATTAATTCCTGCTTGTGAAATAATGATTAATAATGCTGCGGTAGCTAACCTAATTAGAGAAAACAAAATTCACGAAATACCAGTTGTTATCGAAACCTCAGGAGAAAGAGGTATGATATCTTTAAATAGATATTTAGCCAACTTAGTTAGATTAAAAGAAATCTCTTTAGAAATAGCTCAGGCTTATTCTTCACAACCAGATGAATTAAGAAATTTAATCCATAGATAATTTATGAAATTTGACTATCAAGCCAGAACCAACGCAGGTGAAATTAGAACAGGACTTATTGAGTCTTCTGATAAGGAAAATGCTTTTAAGTTGTTAAAGACAAAAGGGCTTTATGTTACCTTTTTACAGCAACACAGAGTGCCAATTTATGGGAGGAAAATAAAGTTTTTAGAAAGAGTAACCAGAAAGGAAATTGTTCTTTTTTCAAGACAATTATCTATTATGTTTAAGTCTAGGGTTCCTTTAGTCGAAACATTGCAAACCTTGGCCAAACAAACCAAAAACGAGGCTTTTCAAACTATAATTTTAAAAATAGCTGATGACATCAAGGGAGGAAGTAATCTTTCTAAGGCTTTTGCTAACTATCCTAAGCTTTTTTCTGCTTTTTATATTAATATGATTAGAGCCGGAGAAGCATCTGGTAAACTTAATGAAATATTTTCTTATTTAGCTGATTATTTAGAAAGAGACGAAAGATTAAGAGGAAAAGTAAAGGCTGCTTTAACTTATCCTATTTTTGTTATAGTTGTTTTTACTGCCGTGGTAAGCTTGATAGTTGTTTATATTATTCCTCAGCTTTCTGAAATTCTAGCTGAAACAGAACAAGAGCTTCCTTGGATTACTCAATTAGTAATGTCTTTTTCTAATTTTATGCGTCACCAAGGTTTATTCTTAATTTTAGGAATTATAGTTTTGATTATTGCTATTTCAAGGATAATAAAAACTCCGAGTGGAAAAAGATTTTTTGATGAGAAAGTTTTAAAGATTCCTTTTTTAAATACTTTGTTAAGAAAAATTTATCTTACTCAATTTGCTTTAAATCTTTCTACTTTAATCTCGGGTGGTCTTTTATTAAATCAATCTTTAGAAATTACCGCTGATATTGTTAATAATTATGTCTATAAAGACATTATTACTAGAACTAAAAATGAAGTTAAGAAAGGAGAAAATATGAGCTTTGTTCTAAGTAAATACCCAAGAGATATTTCACCCCTTTTTATCCAAATGATAGTAGTAGGAGAAAAAACAGGTACCTTAGGAACTTCTTTGCAAAATATTGTTAACTTTTACCAGGAAGACGTAGATAACACCCTAGAAGCAGCGATTAAGCTTTTAGAGCCTGTTTTAATAATATTATTAGCTGTTGTGGTCGGAGGAATTGTAGCTTCTGTTATGATCCCAATCTTTACCATTTCTATGGGTCAAATGTAACTTGTATTTTTAAAACAATTGATTATAATAAATAAAGGTCGACGAAAATAAAAAAAAGATATATAAAAATATGAAAAAAAATAAAGGTTTTACCTTATTAGAATTATTGGTAGTAATTGCCATTATTGGTATTTTATCTACTATTGTAATGGTTTCTTTACAAGGAGCTAGAAAGAGAGCTCAGGATGCTACTGTTGAAGCTCAGTTGTCTCAAATAAGATCTATCGCGGAAATTCACGCTATGGATAATGATTATTCTTACGATGATTTATGTACTCAAACTACTCCAGGAACATATGATGTAGCTGAAATACAAGCAATTGCAGAAGGATTACCAACTACTTTAACTTGTAATGATGGTGCTGCTGCTTATTGTGTTTCTGCCCCATCTGTAAGTGATCCAGATAATAAAATTTATTGTCTTGATTCTACTGGGGGTTCAATGAGTTCAGACCAAGAATGCAGTGGAACAGCTTGTGCAGCAATTACTCCATAATAAACATTAAATGTTTCCTAGGACCAACAAATCTTTTACTTTGCTTGAATTACTAGTAGTTATTGCTATTATTTCTTTATTAGTTGTTATTAGTTCGACAACATATATGCAGTATAAAGAAAAAGCAAGGCAAGAAACTATTGGGGCTAATTTAAGTCAAGTAAGAAGAGTCGCTGACGTAATATTTGGGATAAAATTCAGCTATACAGATCTTTGCACTAAGGAAAATGGTGATTTTGTTGATGAGGATTTTCAAGAGATAGTAGAAGCTGTCAAAAGAATAAATTATAATAGATTAATTGAGTGTGTAACAGACGGTGATGATTATTGTATAAGCACTGAAGTGCAAAATGGTAAACATTTTTGTGTAGACTCTTCTGGGTCTGTTGGTTTCATTGATTCTGCTTTGGGTTGTAACGGAGGAACTATTTGTCCATAGACAAAAAAAGACGAAATTTCCTAGGGGCTCTTTAAAAAGAGCCCCTAATTATTAAAATGTTAATTTTATATTTTTTAATTTTTATCTTTGGTTTAATTATGGGTAGTTTTTTAAACTGTGTTATTTTTCGTTTAGAGAATAAAAAAGGGTTTATAAAAGGAAAATCTTTTTGTCCTCATTGCTTACATTCGTTGAGCTGGAAAGACTTAATTCCTTTATTAAGCTTTTTTCTTTTAAAGAGAAAATGCAGATATTGTCAAAAAGAAATTTCTTGGCAATATCCTTTAGTAGAGCTAAGTACAGCTAGTATGTTTGTTTGGATATTTTATTTTTGGCAGAATCAAGAATTACTTTTATCTAATCTTATTTTTCTTTTAATTATTTTTAGTTTTTTAATACTAATTTTTATTTATGATTTAAAACACATGATAATTCCTGATACTTTAATTATTATTCCCTTGCTAATAACCTTTATTTATTTTTTAGGAAAAAATATCAATCTTTTAAATCATTTTTTAGCAGGTTTATTTTCTCTTTTATTCTTTTTACTGATTGTTATAATCTCTTTAGGAAAGGGAATGGGATTAGGAGATGTTAAATTAGTGTTTTTCTTAGGGTTTTTATTGGGTTATCCTAATATTATTGTAGCTCTCTTTTTATCTTTTTTAATCGGTGCTATAATAGGAATAGGGCTAATATTGAATAAAAAAAAGCAAATGAAAAGCGAAGTTCCTTTTGGTCCTTTTCTGGTTATAGGTACATTAATTGCTTATTTCTGGGGAACTTATTTATTTAATCTTTATGTAGGATTATTATGAAGCAAAAAGCATTTACTTTAGTAGAATTATTAGTAGTCTTAAGTATTATAGTTATAATGACGGCTGTTATTATAGTGAATTATAGACCAGGAGAAAGAACTATTAATTTACAAAGAGAAGGAGTAAAGCTTTCTCAAAACGTTAGGAAAGTACAAGCTATGTTGGGTTCTAATTGGGAGGCTTGTTCTGGACAAGAAAATTATGAATATTCTTATGGGTTATTTTTAGATGTAGAGCAAGAACAATATATTATTTTTGCTGATTGTGATGGGAATAAAGAATATAACGAGGAGCAAGATGGAATTGTTGAAATAATAGAGCTAGAAAAAGATATTGAGATTGCTAGTATTAAATACGGAGAAGAAGAAACCAACATACTTAGTATAGTTTTTGTTTTACCAGATCCTACTGTATATTTCTCTCCATCAGCTGATTATGCGGATATAACATTTCAGACCAATAACGGAAATAATTCTGTAACTATTAGAATTAATAAAATAGGTTTAGTAGAATTTTTATCTGAAGATCAAGCAGATAGTGGTTTCCCTTTTATCATTTTTGGTGAAGAAAAATTATATATTCATCCTGAAGATAATTCAACAGAAATAGAATGGGGGTGTTTTGGAATCGTTAAGAATGCGGATTCTAATATAGATGGTTTATATAATACAAATCAAGCCTCTGGCTGTACTGTTCCAGATATATGTTCTAATCTAGTAGATACTTATGAGGGTTATTCTGATTGGTTTTTACCAGCCATAGATCAATTAGATAAAATTTATGACCAGTGGAACAATAACAGTATAAATAAGGGAAACTACGAAACAGAATGGGTCGATTTTGCTTTTAGTGCTTATTTATCTTCTACTGAAAGTTCAGACGGTCCAGAAAGTGTTGTTTGGGGTATTCTTTTTCTTTACGGCAGTGGTGCCCGGCTTAATCTTGGCAAAAATGCTAATGTTTATATGGCTCGTTGTGTTAGAAGCGACTAATTTTTTTCTAAATAAGTTTTTAAAAAATAAGCAAATGAAAAATAGACACAAAAAAGCATTCAGCATTATAGAAGTATTAGTTGCTTTTTTTATTCTAACAGCAGGGATTTTAGTTATTTATTCTACTACTAGGCTTCCTTTGCGTCATGCTTCAGAAGCTCGTTATAAAATAACTGCTTTTTATTTAGCTCATGAAGGGATAGAATTGACTAGGAACATAAGAGATAATAATTTTTATACAGAAGGAGTTGGTTGGTTAAATAATATACCAACAAGTAATTGTTTTATAATAGATTATCTTGGAAACAGTGAGGCTGACTGCGATCAAGGTAGTTTATATTTTAACTCAGGTACAGGATACTCTCATAATGATACAGGAGATGAAACCAAATTCAAAAGAGTAATAGAAATTTTAGAAAGCACTGATGATATTTTTAGTATTACTAGTACTGTTTCTTGGGGAGATAAAGAAAACGAAAAAATAGTTATTTATCAAGATTTCCATAACTATATGGATAAACAAATATGAAGTATAAAAAAGGATTTACTATAATTGAAATGATAGTTGCTGTGACTGTTTTTTCTATATTATTTATTAGTGTTACCGGTGTTTTTATTTCCATTTTAAGGGCTCAAAGACAAGCTTTTACTGTTAATTATTTAACTGACCAAGCTAGTTATTCCTTAGAATATTTGTATAGACAAATAAGAGACGCTCAAGAATTGATTGTTGGAGAAGACAATATTCAGATAAAAGACAAAAATGGTGTTAACGTTATTATTGAACTTAAAGATCAAAGAATTAGTTTTGGGGATTCTTTTTTAACTCCTAAAGATATAATAGTGGGGAAATTAAGTGTTCTAAAAGAACCAGAACTAGATAGTCTTTATAAAAAAATAACCATTTTGTTAGAAATGTCAAAAGATAGTCATAGTTTGATTCTTCAACAGACAATTTCTTTGAGAAACCCCTCTTAACTTTTTATTATTTTCATGTTAAAATATTAAAGACTAGAATTTCTTGTTTTTTTTAAAACAAGAGAGAATAGTAATAAAAAAACATATGTTATATTTTTTAATAGGTATTATAGTTATAATTGTTTTATGGATTATCGCTACTTATAATGGTTTTATTAAGTTAAAAAATAGAGCCAAAGAAGCTTGGGCTGATATTGATGTTCAGTTAAAAAGGAGGTATGATTTAATTCCTAATTTAGTTGAAACAGTCAAAGGATATGCTGCTCATGAAAAATCAGTTTTTGAAAATGTAACTAAAGCTAGATCTCAGGCTATGCAGGCTGAACAAACAGGAGACCCTAAAAAAATAGGAGAAGCAGAAAATATGCTTTCGGGAACCTTAAAAACCTTATTTGCTGTTTCAGAAAATTATCCTCAATTAAAAGCAGCTGATAATTTTATAGAATTACAAAGAGAATTAACAGACACAGAAGACAAAATTCAAGCAGCTAGAAGATTTTACAACACTAATGTTAAAAACATCAATATTAAAGTAGAAAGTTTTCCAGCTAATATAATTGCTAACATGTTTAAGTTTGGGAAAATGGACTTTTTTGAAATCCAAGAACCAGCAGAAAAAGAACCGGTAAAAGTTAGTTTTTAAGCTTTATGGATATCTACTCTCAAGCTGATTCTAATGTTAAAAAAACTTGGTTTTATTTAACCACATTTTTAATTCTTACCATTTTAATAGGTTGGTTTATTTCTTTTTTAACTGATACTTACATTGTTTTGTGGATAGCTGTAATTTATAGTTTTTTAATAAGCTTTATAGCTTATTGGAATTCTGATAAAGTTGTTTTAAAAATGTCAGGCGCTAAAGCCATTGAAAAAAAAGATAATCCTGAATTATATAGACTAGTAGAAAATCTTTGTATTGCTGGAGGTTTGCCTTTGCCTAAAATATATATAATTCAAGATTCTCAACCTAATGCTTTTGCTACTGGAAGAAATCCTCAAAACGGAGTAGTGGCTGTTACTACTGGTTTATTAGAAAGGTTAGAAAAAGCAGAACTAGAAGGAGTAATAGCTCATGAATTGTCTCATATAGGTAATAGAGATGCTTTAATGCAAACAATAATAGTTGTTTTGGTTGGAGTTATTGTTTTAATAACAGATCTTTTTTTAAGAATAACTCTTTCAGGAAGTAGATCTAAAAATTCTGGAGGGCCAATAATTCTTATTGCTGCTCTTGTTCTGTCTATTTTGGCTCCTTTAGCTGCCTATATTCTAAAATTTGCTATTTCTAGAAAAAGAGAATTTTTAGCTGATGCTTCAGCTGCTCTTTTAACTCGTTATCCAGAAGGATTAGCTAGGGCCTTAGAAAAAATATCACAAGATCCCAGACAATTAAAAAAAGCAAATGACGCCACTGCTCATTTGTATATTATTAATCCTTTTAGAGGTCAAGAAAATCAATCTTGGTTTAAAAAACTTTTTTTAACTCATCCGCCAACTCAGCAAAGAATAGCTATTTTAAGATCAAAAAATATATGAAATGTCCTGTTTGCGAAAATTCAAAGCTAGAAAAAACCATTTTACACAACACAGAAATAGATTTTTGCTTTAACTGTTTAGGTTTTTGGTTGCAAAAAGATGAACTCCGTTGGCTAAAAGACGAAAAAGATAAAGATTTAAAATGGTTTGATATTGATTTATGGCAAGACGAAAAAAAATTTAAAATTACTAGAGAAATTAAACTTTGTCCTGAGTGTCGAGTACCTCTTTATGAAGTAGAATATGGTGATTCTAAAATT
>JAQUNM010000002.1 GCA_028717605.1 Minisyncoccota bacterium | reverse complement strand
AATCTGCCGCAATCACAATTTAAATGACAAGGAAGGTTTTTCCATTTAGAATTTTCGTGTTTATTAGTTTGAGTATCATAAAATATTTCAGAATCAGGCCCACCAGGTTCTCCAACAGGCATGTTAAAGGGAATACCTGAACGAGACCACCAATTTTTGGTCTCATTATAAAAAAAGATTCTACCTTGTTGCATTCCATTTTTTTCAGGAAAATCTACTTGTTTAGCTTCAATTCTTTTTTCCTTAAATAACCTTTCCCAAATTAAAGCTGATTCTGCATCTTTTTCAATTTCTTTATTTCCCCTAAAACAGGTAACATAAAGTCTGTTAGGATCTATTCCTAAGTCTTTAGTTAGGAATTCAAAAACCCAAGCTAATTGTTCATTTTTAAAATAATCTCCTAAAGACCAATTACCTAACATTTCAAAAAAAGTATTATGTCTATTATCCCCTATTTCCTCTATGTCTTCTGCCCTAAAGGCTTTTTGAGAATTACAAATTCTTTTACCCCCTGGATGAGGTTCTCCTAATAAATAAGGAACAAGAGGTTGCATGCCAGAAGAAACAAATAAAGTAGAAGAGTCGTTTTCGGGCACCAAAGAAGCTGAATTAATAACAACATGATTCTTTTTTCTATAATAATCTAAAAACCTTTGTCTTATCTCTGAACTTTTCATATCATTTTTTTTAATTCTTTAATATTCAAAGAAGCCCCACCCACTAAAACTCCATCAAAACCCTGTTTTAAATATTGTTTAAAATTAGAACTGTTAACGCTACCTCCATACAATACTTTTGTTTTTGTTCTTTTTTTTATAAAATCTAGGGCTTTTTTAGCTTTTTCTGGATTACAAAAATTACCAGTACCTATGGCCCAAACAGGCTCGTAAGCAACAGCAAATATTCCTTTTTCAAAACAACTCAACTGTCTTTTCAAAATAGTTAATGTGTTCTGTCCTTTTTTTTCTCCAACGCATAGAATTACTTTTAATTTTTCTTTCAAACAAGCTTTTACTTTTTCTCTTATTAACTCATCTGTTTCTTTAAAATATTCTCTTCTTTCTGAATGACCTAAAATCACATAATCAATTCTTAAACTTTTTAACATTTCGGGAGAAAGCTCTCCAGTAAAAGCACCTGTTTCTAAAAAACAATTTTGACTTCCTAACTTGTGTTTTTTTCCTAAATAAAAATAGCAAGAGGGTGGACAAATAACTACTTGTCTATTATAAGGAATAGCTTTAAATAATCTTTTAGCCTCTTTAACAGAACCAGGATTAGCCTTCCAGTTAGCAATAATTAAAGGTTTCATATTCTTTATTATAATAATTTTGTTAATACTTTACAACTTTTATCAGTCACTAACACTGTTGCTTCAAAATGAGCTGATAAAGAATTATCAATTGTTTCAAAGCCATAACCATATTTTGATTTTCTTATTTCTCCTCTTCCCAAACTAGCCATTGGCTCTAAACACAAAACCATACCTGATTTTAATATTATGCTTGAACTTTCTTTAAAGTTTAAAACACAGGGATCTTCGTGCACTTGTTTCCCAATACCATGACCACAAAGCTCTTTAATTACTGCAAAACCTTGAGAACTAATATATTTTTCAATAAATTTTCCGATTTCGTGTAAATGATTGCCAGGATATATTTTTTTTAAACTTAATTTTAAGGTTTTTCTAACTATTCTAATCAATCTTAAGGCTTCGGGATCAACCTTATTAGAAACAGGTAGGGTTATAGCCATATCTGTATGATATCCTTGAAAACAAATTCCCAGATCAAGAGAAATAATATCTGTTTCTTTCAAAATTCTTTTTGAGGGTAAACCATGAACAATTTCCTCATTCAAAGAAGTACATAAAGCAGCAGGAAATCCTTTATAGTTTTTAAAAGAAGGAATAACTTTTTTTTCTTCAATTAATTTTTCTGCAAAATCGTTTAAATAATTAGTCGTAATACCGGGCTTAACTTGTAAAGCAACTTTTTGCAAAATAAAAGAAAGGATTTTGCCTCCTTCTTGCATTATTTCAATTTCTTTAAAGGTTTTGATCATTAATAATTTTCTTTACTATTTTACGTAAATTTTTTTCTGTTCCTGTGTTTAAAATAGTAAAATCGGCCATGGCAATTGGTCCTCCTTTTTCTATATTTTCTATTTCAGCATAATCTCTTTGCAAAGACTTTTCTCTAGGAATCGGCCTAAATCTATTATCTTTATCATAGGGTCTTTTTTCCAATCTTTCATACCTTAATTCAGGGGGAGCAAAAACAGCTATAACTATCATTTTATTTTTATATTTTTTTTTCAATAATTTATATTCTGACCAAGAATATAAACCATCAGCTATAACAGATGAATTCTTTAAAGCTTTATCTATTTTGGGAATATTTAAAAGAGCAAAAGCAGCTTGGCCGTGTTTTTTTCTTAAACCTTCTCTTATTTTTCTTTCTACATCTTCTGATATTTCTAAGCCTTTATCTTTAATTTCATCTAAAACAATTTGACCAAATCTTAAATAAAAAAAGCCATGATTAACAAAACAATCAGAAACAATTGTTTTACCAGATCCTGGCATACCAACTATAAAAACGACCTTAAACATTTTTTAAAACATCTTTAAAAACATCTTCTATATTTTTTTCTCCATTGATCTCCACTAAAATTCTTTTTTTCTTATAGTAATTAATAATTGGCTGTACGTCTTTTTTAAACCACGCTAATCTTTTTTGAACGCTTTTTTTTGTATCATCAGAACGATTTATTAAAGAACCTCCACATTTATGACATTTTTTTAATAACTTAAATTCTCCCACATAAGGAATTATTTCTTTACATTTTTTACAGATTCTTCTTTTTAATAATCTATTAGTGGCTTCTTTATCAGAAATATCAACTAAAATCGCTTTCACCTTATTTGACCACTCATAATAGGTAAAAACCTCATCTATCAAATAAGCTTCTAGTATTTTTCTTGGATTACCATCCATAATAATACCCCTTAAGTTCTTTTTATTTTTTAATTCTTCTATTTTTTCTAACCAAAGCTTTAAGATAACAGGGGTAGGAATTAAACCACCTTTATTAAATATTTCTAATATTTTTTTACCAGTAAAGTCTTTTTTTTGAGCCCTTTTTCTTAATAAATCCCCTGAACCTATATATTCTAAATTAAATTTTTCTTTTAAAAGTTTAGCTTGAGTTCCTTTACCAGAACCTGATTTTCCTAATAAAATTATTATTTTAAAAGTTTTCATATTCTCTCATTTCTATTTGAGCATCAATTTGCCGCATTGTTTCTAAAACAACACTAACTAAAATTAATAAAGAAGTTCCTCCAATTAAAAAACCAAAAACCTCTACTCTAGTAATCCCAGCTATAATTGAAGGCAAAACAGCTATTGTACCCAAAAACAAGGCACCAAAAAGTAATACTCTATTCAATATTTGTTTAATAAAAAGCGCAGTTGACTCTCCTGGTCTTATTCCTGGGACAAATCCTCCCATTTTTTGTAAATTACTAGAAATTGATTTTGGATCAAAAGTTACAGCTGCATAGAAAAAAGTAAACAAAACTACTAGTAAAAAATAAAATATGTTTTGAGACCAAGGGTTAGTAAAAAATCTTTCTACTGATTGAGCAATATTGCCAATCATTCCTTCTGATCCAGCAAAAAAACTAGCAATCATGCCTGGGAACATTAAAACCGAAAGAGCAAAAATAATAGGAATTACCCCCGCTGGATTAACGTTTAAAGGTAAATAAGTAGAAACTCCGCCATACATTTTATTACCCCTTACCCTCTTAGCATAAGAAACAGGAATATTTCTTCTCCCTTCATTAATCATTACTACTCCAGCTATTATTAAAATAGCTACTCCAAAAAATAATAAATAGGAAGGTAGTTGAGCTGAATCCCAGGTATATACCATTTGCCTTGCTTGACTTGGAAAATCAGCAATAATACCAGCGAAAATCAATAAAGAAACTCCATTACCAATGCCTTTCTCAGAAATTAATTCTCCTAACCACATTAAAAACACTGTCCCTGCTGTGATGGTTAATAAAGATACTAATAATTGCAAAGAACTCAAAGGAGCTATCACTCCTTGTCTTTGAAATAAAGTTAACATTCCATAACCCTGGACAAAAGCCAAAGGAATGGTTAAAAGTCTTCCATATTGATTAAATTTTTGCCTACCTGCTTCTCCCTCTTCTTTATACATTTTTTCTAACTGAGGGAAAATCATGGTTAATAATTGTAAGATAATAACCGCTGTAATATAAGGACCGATTCCTAACATAACAATAGAAAACCTATCTAAAGCCCCTCCAGTAAAAATATTCAAAAGACCAAACATTTGAAAATCTTGGAAAAACCTTCTTAAGTTTTCGGGATCCATTCCTGGCATAGGAATATTAGCCATTAATCTAAAGACAGCGAAAATTCCTAAAACAAAAAAGATTTTGTTTCTTAGTTCTCTTATTTTGAAAATTTTAATTATTTTTTCGTACCACATTTTTCTATTTTTTCTTTAGCTGATTTAGATAAATAACATTGTTCAAAATTAAGTTTGGTAGAAATTTCTCCTTTCCCCAAAATTCTGACAAAAGGAATTTTTCCTTTTTGTTTTTTAATAATTTTCTTTTCTATTAATACTAAGGGTGTAATAGTCTCTCCTTCTTTGAACTTTCCTTCTAAGTCTTGTAAATTTAAAACAACGATTTTTCGATCAAATTTTTTAAATTTATATCCTCTTAATTTTGGATATCTTTTAATTACTCCTCTAATAGCTGGTTCTAATTTTCTACCAGCTCTAGCTTTTTGTCCTTTCTGTCCTTTTCCTGAATAAGTCCCCCTTTTTCCTCCTCTGCCTTTCCTTTTTTTCTTTTTAAATTTATTCTTTGTTTGTAATTGGTGTATCTGCATGTTTTAATTTTTTTAAAGCTTTAATGGTAGCTTTAGCATTATTAGCTTTATTATTGGTTTTCCCTAAAATTTTTGAAGAAATATTCTTAATACCAGCTAAAGTACAAATAATTCTAATCGTCCCACCTGCTACTAATCCTCGACCTGTAGTTTGGGGTTTTAATAAAACCCTAGCTGCTCCAAATTTAGCCTCAGTTTGGTAAGGTATAGTATCTTTTATAATAGGAATAGTAATTATATTTTTTTTAGCTTGTTTGGTGGCTTTTTCAATACTTTGAGCCACGTCTACTCCTTTAGCCATCCCTAACCCGACTTGACCTTTTTTATCACCTATTATAACTACTGTTCTAAAACCAAAACGCCTACCACCAGCTGTCATTCTAGCTGTCCTTGTTAAGTCTAACATTTTTGATTCAAATTCGTCTTTTTTTTCTTTCATAATTTTAGCCCGTTTTCTCTAGCTGAATCAGCTAAGGTTTTAATTCTTCCGGTGTAATTAAAACCTCCTTTATCAAAAACGACCATTTTTATTTTTTTCTCAATGGCTTTTTTCGCTATTAATTCACCTAATTTCTTGGCTTTTTCTGTTTTAGTACCTTTTAATTCAAAGTCATTACTTGAAACTAAAGTTTTTCTTTTTTCATCATCAATTATCTGGCAATAAATATGTTTTAAAGATCTAAAAACACAAAGTCTTGGCCTATTACTGTTCCCAGAAATTTTACTTCTAACTCTTTTATGTCTTTTTTTCCTTTGTAATTTTTTTCTTAACATAGTTCTATTGAGCAGCTACTGTTTTTTTACCTTCTTTTCTTCTAACTTTTTCTCCTTCATATCTTATTCCTTTGCCTTTATATGGTTCTGGTGGTTTTACTTTTCTAATATTAGCTGATATTTGACCAACTAACTGTTTATCAATACCAGAAATAATAATAATATTTTTTTCAACTGAAAATAAAATACCAGGAACTTCTTTTATTCTAACTAAATGAGAAAATCCTACCTTTAATATTAAATCTTTTCCCTCTAAAGAGGCAGTATAGCCTACTCCCTCTATTTTTAATCTTTTTTCATAACCTTTACTTACTCCTTCTATCATATTAAAAATTAAAGTTCTAAATAACCCCCATAAAGCTTTATCTTGAGAAGAAACAATAATTTCTTTTTCTTTAATTTCTATTTTTATTGATTCAGGGATATATTTTCTTAACTCTCCTTTAGGTCCCTTAACTAAAATCTCCCTATCTTGTATAGATATTAATACTCCTTCTAATATTGAAATTGGTTTTTTACCTATTCTAGACATATTACCAAATATTAAATAATAATTCTCCTCCTAGTTTTCTTTTTCTAGCTTCTTTGTTTGTCATAATTCCCTGAGAAGTTGATATTAAAGATAAACCATATCCTCCCCTAACTGACTGAATATCTTTAGACCTAACATATATTCTCTGTCCTGGTTTTGATTGTCTTTCCATTCCTTGAATATTCTTTTTTAAAGAAACTTGCAATAAAGAATTTTGTTTTTCGACTTTATTTAAAAATCCTTCTTGTTCCAAAATTTGTAAAACCTTATATCTTATCTTCGAAAAAGGCATAATAACTATTTCTTTAGAAACAGCCTGAGCATTTCTTATTCTAGTTAATGTATCTGATATTGAATCTGTTGTCATATTTTTACCAAGATGATTTTTTAACTCCAGGGATTTCTCCTTTGTTAGCCATTTCCCTAAAACAAATTCGGCAAAGATTAAATTGTCTGATATAGCCTCTTTTTCGACCACACTTAAAACACCTTCTAACTATTCTTGAGTTAAATTTAGGTTTTCTCTTCGACTTTGCTATTTGTGCTTTTGTAGCCATGTTATTTAATTGGAAAATCCATTAATTTTAATAATTCTATCGCTTGTTCTTTTGTTTTTGATTTAATCCTAATAGTTATCTCAAAGCTAAAAATAAAATCACTATTAGATACTTCTGGAAATATAATTTGCTCTTTAATAGGAAAAGTAATATTTCCTTTTTTGTCAAATTTTTTTTCAGAAATTCCTTGAAAATCTCTTGATCTAGGCAAAGCAATATGAATAATTCTTCCTAAAAAATCATACATTCTTTTTCCCCTTAAAACAACCTTTATTCCTATTGACATTCCTTGTCTTAATTTAAAAGCAGCTATTGACTTTTTCGCCTTAGTTAAAACAGGTTTTTGACCAGTAATTAAGGCTAAATCATTTATAATTGTTTTTTGAATTTTTTCTATTTCTTGACTTGTTTTACCAATAGTCATTCTACCTATTCCAATATTAACAACTATTTTTTCAATCCTGGGGACAGCTAACTTATTTCCAGTTTTTTTAACTAATTCAGGAATAATTTCTTTTTCAAATTTCTCTTTTAAATTGATTTTTTGCACTTTTGACATATTCTATATTTCTTGTCTTTATCTATTTTATAATTAATTCTTACTCCTTTTTGACAAACAGCACACCAAAACTTCACATTAGAAACTGAGAACGGAAATGACATTTCTATAATTTGACCTTTTTCCCCTGATTTTTTTGGTTTAACATGTTTTTTCTTTAAATTCAAACCATCAACAATTATTTTATTTGTTTTTGATAAAATTTTAACAACTTTTCCTTTTCTCCCTTTGTCTTTCCCTTTAGTTACTAAGACTTGATCTCCTTTTTTTATTTTCATAATATTTCGGTGGCTAGATTAGCTATTTTTTCAAAACCTTTTTCTCTTACTTCTCTCGCTACTGGTCCCAATATTCTCCCTCCCCTAGGTTCTTTATCATTACCCAAAATAACAGCAGCATTATCATCAAACCTGATATAAGAACCATCTTTTCTTCGAAAAGCTCTTTTTTGCCTAATAATAACAGCCTTAACAACGTCATGTTTTTTAACTGGTTTCCTAGGCTCAGCGTCCTTAACTGCTCCAACAATTATATCTCCTAATTGAGCATATCTTCTTCTTGTCCCGCCCAATACTTTGATACATTGAATAATCTTTGCGCCAGAATTATCAGCTATTTTTAAAATAGTTTGAACCTGAATCATATTTTTTTAACAACAATAAATTTTTTATCTTTACTTATCGGTCTACTTTCTTGAATAATAACCTTATCACCTATTTCATAAATCTGATCAGTATGAGCTTTATATTTTTTATGAACCTTAGTTCTTTTTTTATATTTAGGATGAGCCTTAATTCTTTCTACTTTAACCACCGCTGTTTTTTGGTTCTTATTTGAGACTACTATCCCCTTTAATTCTCTTTTTGACATAATAAAGTTAATAATCTAGCAATTGTTTTTTTTACTTCTTTAATTTCTTTTGGGTTTTTTACTTTTTCTCTAGCTAAATTAAATTTTAGATCTTTTAATTTCTTTCTATTATCTTTTAAAAGATTTTCTAGTTCTGGCTTATTTTTATTCTTTAATTCTGAAATCTTCATCTTTTTATAAATTTTGTTTTAACTGAAAGCTTATCACTGGCTTTTTGTAAGGCCTCTTTAGCTATATTTTCGTTAACTCCCTCTATTTCAAAAATAATTCGACCTGGTCTAATAGCAGAAACATAATGATCAACCGATCCTTTTCCTCCACCCATTGGTACTTCTGTTCCTTTTTTAGTAATTGGTTTGTCTGGAAAAATTCTAATCCAAAGTCTTCCTCCTTTTTTAAAATATCGAATAATTGCTCTTCGAGCAGCCTCGATTTGCCTAGAAGAAATTCTTTTAGCCTGCAGTGACTTAATACCAAAACTACCAAAACAAAGTTCAGTTGCTCTTGTTTCTGGGTTTTTCTGTTCTCTTTTTCTTGATTTTCTGTGTTTTACTTTTTTGGGTATTAAGATTGCCATATTTATTCAAATTTTTCTCCCTTATAAAGCCAAACTTTTATTCCTATAACGCCATAAGTAGTTTTAGCTATGGCTTGAGCATAATCAATATTGGCTCTAAGGTTTTGTCTAGGCATTTTACCTTTTTGTAGCCATTCTCTTCGACACATTTCTTTACCATCTAATCTACCAGAAGCTTCAACCCTAGCTCCCTGTATTTCTTTGTTAACACAAACTTTACTCAAGGCCTGTTTTAAAACTCTTCTAAATCCTACTCTTTTTTCTAGCTGAAGAGCCATCCATTGAGCAGTTAAAGAAGCTGATGTCCAAGGATTTTTTACTTCTCTTACTTCTATTTTTAATTCTCTTTTATCTTTTTCTTTAATTTTATTATCTGTAGCAACTTTATATAAAATTTTGTTAATATCTTTTTTAATAATTTCTATTCCTTCTCCTCCCCGACCAACAATAATTCCTGGTCTAGAACTAAAAATAATGATAATAATTTTATTTAAAGATCTTTCAATTTCTATTTTCTCTATTCCAACTTTTTTTAATTTTTGCTCTAGAAAAGAACGCATCTTAAAGTCTTCTTCTAAAAAAAGACCTGGGTTTTTGTGATACCATCTTGAACTCCAATCTTCTAATTTTCTGGTTCTATAAATTTTAGGATGAACTTTATGGGCCATATTTTTAAATAGACTTCCTCTGGAAAAATTTCCTTTTTGCTTTTATTTCTTTTGGTTTGATTTGTTCTTTAAATATTTTGGGTTTAATTGTTTTTATTTTTTCTTTTTTAATCTTTTCTTTTTTTTCTTTTTTTAACTCTACTTTTTTCCCTTTCTCAATTTCAGATAAAGAAAGAATTATATGAGAAGTTTTTTTCTGGATAGGATAAGCCTGTCCTCTTGCCCTTGGTCTCCACCTTTTATATTTAGGGCCTTCGTCTACTAAAATTTCGGAAATATAAAGATTATTAGGATCAGCTTGAAAATTATTCTTAGCATTAGCAATCGCAGAGTTTAAAAGTTTCAACAAAGGGTCAGCTCCTTTTTTCAAAGTAAACCTTAAAACATCTTTTGCTTCTTCTGTTCTTTTCCCTCTTATTGAATCAGCCACTAATCTTACCTTTCTTGGCGCAATTCTTAAATATTTTAATTTTACTGAGCTTAACATATTTTATTTTTTCTCTTTTTCTATTTCTCTTTGCATTCTTCCTCCATGTCTAACAAATTTTTTAGTTAAAGAAAACTCTCCTAATTTATGACCAATCATTTCTTCGGTAACATAAACCGAAATATGCTCTTTCCCGTTATGAACGCCAAAAGTATAACCAACCATTTCTGGAGAAATGATACAGGCTCTTGACCATGTTTTTATAACAGATTTATCTCCTGGTTTCAAGTCTTTAATTTTTTTTAAAAGCCTTTTATCAATATATGGGCCTTTTTTTATTGATCTAGTCATTTTCTTCTTTTAATTATATATTTATTTGTCCATTTTTTCCTCTTTCTTGTTTTCTTACCTAAGGCTGGTTTTCCCCAGGGGGTTTTAGGGTGTTTCATTCCAATAGGGGCTCGTCCTTCTCCTCCTCCATGAGGATGATCTACTGGATTCATGGCTGAACCCCGAACACTTGGTCTTTTACCCATTAATCTCGATGTTCCGGCTTTTTTGATAACTCTATATCGCCACTCAGGATATGAAACAGCTCCAATACTAGCTGAACAATCTTGTAATATTTTTCTAGTTTCTTTAGACGGCATTTGTAAAATAGTGTATTTTCCTTCTTGCCCTAAAACAGTCGCTGAAGATCCAGCTGATCTAACTATTCTTCCACCTCTTCTTGGCTCTAGTTCAATATTATAAACACTGGTTCCAGTAGGAATATTTTTTAGCTTTGTTCTGTTTCCTGTTTTCAATTCTTGTAACTTATCGGAAAAAAATATTTCTTGTCCTATTTGAATATTCTGTGGAGCTATTTGATAGCTCTTTTTATTATCTTTTCCTTCTAAAAGCATGATATGACAAGTCCTATACGGATCATATTCTAAAGCCTTAACCTTAGCTGGATAGCTAATTAAATCTCCTTTAAAATCAATTATTCGATAAAGTTTTTTAGCTCCTCCCCCTTGGTGTCTAACTGTAATTCTACCCTGGTTATTCCTACCAGCTTTTCTTTTTAATGATTTAATAAGTTTTTTATCTGTTGGTTTCGATAACTTCATTTTATTTCTATTTTTTGTCCTTTTTTGATTTGGATTAAAGCTTTTTTATATCCTTTTTTCCAACCTTGATTTTTTCCTACCCTTGTTCTTTTCTTGGGAATATTAATAATTTTAACACCTAATACTTTAACTTTATAAAAACTTTCTATTGTTTTTTTTATTTCTGATTTATTTGCTTCTAAACCAACTTTAAAAACATATTTATCTTCTTTTGATAAATCAGTGCTTTTTTCTGTAACATGAGAACTGATAATTATGTCTTTCATTTTATAATTTTTAATGCTTGTTCTTCCATTAATACATATTTATACTGCAAAAGATCTAAAGCATTAAGATCTTTGGCTGATATTATTCCTGTTTTAGGAATATTTCTAGCTGCCTTTACTGTTTTTATATCATGGTTAGCTAAAACAATTAAAACTGATTTAAGGTCTTTTATTATTTTATAAATTTCTTTTGTTTTTTCTGCTTTAATTTTTTCTGTAAAAACGATTAAATTTTCTTTTTCTTTAGCTGATAAAATCATTAAAACAGCCTTTTTTTTCATTTTTAAAGGAATTCTTTTTTTTAAATTCTTTTCCTTTCTGGGACCAAAAGTAACTCCTCCTCCTTTCCATAAGGGTGAACGAATAGATCCGTGCCTAGCTCTTCCGGTTCCTTTTTGCCTCCAAGGTTTCTTCCCACCACCCCTTACTTCTTGTCTATCTTTTGTGTGAGCTGTTTTTTGTTTTCTGCAAAAAAGTTGAGAATAAACAACTTGATAAATTAAGTCTGGGTTAAGTTTTTCTTTAAATATTTTTTCCATAAATTTCTAACAAAGTTCCTTTTCTTCCAGGAATAGCTCCCTTAACAGCTATAATATTATTTTCTAAATCTACTTTAATTATTTCTAAATTAGAAACAGTTTTTCTATCTGAACCCATTCGACCTGGCATTTTTCTCCCCTTGATAACTCTTTGAGGAAATCGAGAACCAGTAGAGCCTATAGTTCTCATTTCGTGTTTTACTCCATGGGTAGCTGACTTTCCTTTAAAGTTCCACCTTTTCATAGCCCCAGCAAAACCCTTTCCTTTGGAAATTCCTGAAATTTTTACTTTATCTCCTGGTTGAAAGATATCTACTTTTATTTCATCCCCTATTTTTAATTCTGAGGTTCCTCTAAACTCTTTAATTTTTTTATCGTATTTTACTTGGATGGCATCATATTTATCTTTACTATCTTTTGTTTTAATCTTTAAAACAGAACAAGGACCAGCCTCAACAATAGTAACTGGAATTACTTTATTTTTATCAAAAACTTGGGTCATTCCTATTTTTTTTCCAAGCATATTTTTCATAATTTTAATTGAAAACCGGGCATAACCCGGTTTTACAAGGCATGGCAATATAATTTCTTCTTTATTAAAAATTATACATTTATGTTTTTATTTCAATGTCAACCCCAGCTGGCAAAGTAAGATTCATTAAAGCATCAATCACGTTTGGATTATGATTTAAGATATCTATTAATCTTTTGTGCACTCTCATTTCAAACTGTTCTCTCGCGTCTTTATGAACAAAAGAAGATCGCAAGACTGTATATTTTTTAATTTCAGTTGGTAAGGGAATTGGACCTAAAGCTTCAGCTCCATAACGCAAAATTGTCTCAATAATTTGCCGAGCGCAATTATCAATTACTTTATAATCATAAGCTCTAAGTTTTATCCTTAAAACCGGCTTTTCTTCTTTGCTCTTTTTATCCACCATTTTAAAATTGTTAACTTTCTATTTAATTATCTTTGTTACTACTCCAGCTCCTACTGTTTTTCCTCCTTCTCTTACAGCAAACCTTTGGCTTTCTTCTAAGGCTACTGGTACTAAAAGCTTAACCCCTAAACTAACTGTATCTCCAGGCATAACCATTTCTGTTCCTTCTGGTAAAGTAGTTTCACCAGTAACATCAGTAGTTCTAAGATAAAATTGAGGTTTATAACCCTTGAAAAATGGGGTATGTCTTCCTCCTTCTTCTTTGGTTAAAACATAAATCTCTGTTTCAAATTCTGTGTGAGGAGTAACACTACCTGGTTTAGCTAATACTTGACCTCTTTCAATATCTTCTTTTTTAAGACCTCTTAATAAAATTCCAACATTATCTCCAGCTCTTCCTTGATCAAGAACTTTATTAAACATTTCAACACTAACTGCTGTTGTCTTGGCTGTATCTTTTAAGCCCACTACTTCTACTTCTTCATTAGCATTAACGATTCCTCTCTCAATTCTACCAGTAGCTACGGTTCCTCTTCCTTCAATAGAAAAAACATCTTCTATTGCCATTAAAAATGGTTTATCTATATCTCTGGTTGGTTCTGGGACATAATTATCCATGGCTTCAACTAACTCTAAAATTGGTTTAGCTGCTTCATCATCGGCTGATTGAGCTTCTAGGGCTTTTAAAGCTGATCCTTTAATTATTGGTATTTCATCTCCTGGGAATTCATATTTTTTTAAAAGCTCTCTTATTTCTGACTCAACTAACTCAATAATTTCTGGATCATCAACCATATCACATTTATTTAAGAAAACAATTAAAGAAGATAAACCTACTTGTTTAGCTAATAAAATATGTTCTCTAGTTTGAGGCATTGGTCCGTCAGGAGCAGACACTACTAAAATTCCACCATCCATTTGAGCGGCCCCAGTAATCATATTTTTGATGTAATCAGCATGACCAGGACAATCAATATGAGCATAATGTCTTTTTTCTGATTCATATTCTAGATGAGAAACAGAAATAGTTACCCCTCTTTGTTTTTCTTCAGGAGAAGCATCAATCTGATCAACCCCTTTTTCTGTAACAGCAAGTCCTTTTTTATTTAAGACGTGAAGAATAGCTGCTGTTAAAGTTGTTTTACCATGATCAACGTGACCAATAGTTCCTACATTAACGTGTGGTTTTGATCTTTCAAATTTTGTTTTTTCTGCCATAATGTTTTTAAAGATTCAACAATAAAAGAAAAATCTTTTAATGTTTTCTCTCTAATTTATGTTATATGTTCAATTTTATCTAATTTTTAAAATTTGTCAATTGTTTTTACCTTCAACAATGTTCTGACTAATAGAAGAAGGTACCTGTTCAAATTTTTCAAATTCCATAACAAAAGTACCTCTTCCCTCAGATAATGATCTTAAGATAGTTGCAAAGCCAAACATTTCTGCTAAAGGAACATGAGCAGAAATTACTTTCATATTTAATCTATCAAAAGTTTCTTCAATTCTTCCTCTTTTAGAAGAAAGGTCACCGATAACATCACCAAAAAATTCTTCTGGCACAACTACTTCTATTTTCATGATTGGTTCTAATAAAATTGGCTTAGCTCTTTTAGCTGCTTCTTGTAACGCCATTGATCCAGCAATTTTAAAAGCATTCTCAGAAGAGTCAACCTCATGATAAGAACCATCATATAAAGTAACCTCAACATCTACCATTGGATAGCCAGCTACCACTCCGTTATTTAAGGCTTCTTTAGTTCCTTTTTCAATGGCTGAAATAAACTCTTTAGGAATAATTCCTCCTTTAATTTCATCATTAAAAACAAAACCCTGCCCTTGTTCTCTTGGTTTAACTCTAAGCTTAACGTGTCCATATTGTCCTCTTCCACCAGATTGTCTAATATATTTCCCTTCTGCTTCTGCTTCTTGCAAAATTGTTTCTTTATAAGCAACCTGGGGTCTACCTACTGAACACTCAACATTAAATTCTCTTTTCATTCTATCTACTAAAATATCAAGATGAAGTTCTCCCATACCAGAAATTATTGTTTCCCCTGTTTCAAAGTCTGATTTAATTTTAAAAGTAGGGTCTTCGTCAGAAAGTCTTTTTAAAGCTATTCCCATTTTCTCTTGATCAGCCTTTGTTTTGGGTTCAATCTTAATAGATATAACTGGTTCTGGAAAAACAATATTTTCTAAAACAATAGGAGCTGATTCATCACAAAGAGTGTTTCCGGTCTGGGTATTTTTAAGCCCAACAGTTGCTACAATATCTCCTGTATAAATTTCTTTTACTTCTTCTCTTTCAGCCGAATGCATTCTTAGAATTCTCCCTATTCTTTCTTTATAATTGTTGGCTGTATTATAAACATAAGAACCAGCCTGAAGTGTTCCTGAATAAACCCTAAAAAAGGTTAGGGTCCCAACATAAGGATCAGTGGCTACTTTAAAAGCTAGGGCAGAAAACTTTTCATTATCATCTACTTTTCTCTCAATTACTTCCTCAGTACCCGGTTTTAATCCTTGAATAGCTGGAATATCTAAAGGAGAAGGCAGATAATAACAAACTGCATCTAAAACTAACTGAATTCCTTTGTTTTTCAAAGCAGTACCAGTAAAAACAGGAACTAATTTATTTTCCAAAACAGCTTTTCTTAAACAAGCTCTTATTTCTTTTATATCTAAGTTTTCTCCAGCTAAATATTTTTCCATTAATTGTTCATTTTCTGAAACTATTTTTTCTAAGGCAATATTGCGCCATTTTTCTGCTTCTGGTTTTAATTCTTCTGGAATTTCCTGTTCTTTAATAATTTGCCCAAAATCTCCTTCAAAAATTAAGGCTTTCATTTTTAAAAGATCGATAATTCCTTTTAAATCTTGTTCTTGACCAATAGGAATTTGTAAAGCAACAGCATTAGGGGTTAATTTTTTAAAAATAGACTCTAAACTTTTTTCAAACGAAGCTCCTGTCCTATCTAATTTATTAATAAAACAAATTCTAGGAACTTTAAATTTATCAGCCTGTCGCCAAACCGTTTCTGATTGAGGCTCTACCCCGGCTACCCCGTCAAAAACAACCACTGCTCCGTCTAAAACCCTTAAAGATCTTTGTACTTCAGCTGTAAAATCAATATGACCAGGGGTATCAATAATATTAATTCTATGTTTGTTTTCTAAATCATCAGTTGGAGCCCAAAAACAAGTAGTAGCTGCTGAAGTAATAGTAATACCTCTTTCTCTTTCCTGTTCCATCCAATCCATGATAGCTGCTCCATCATGCACTTCTCCTATTTTATGAGAAATTCCAGTATAAAAAAGAACTCTTTCTGAAAAGGTTGTTTTACCAGCATCAATATGAGCAATTATTCCTATGTTTCTTATTTTTGGTAACGGATATTCTCTAGGCATATTTTTTTACCAAGCAAAATGAGCAAAAGCTCTATTAGCCTCAGCCATTTTATGGGTATCTGATCTTTTTTTAATTACAGAACCAGCATTGTTAGAAGCCTCAATAATCTCTAGGGCTAATTTTTCTTTCATTGGTTTCCCTTTCTTTTTTCTAGCTGCCTCTAAGAGCCATCGACAAGCTAAGGTAACAGCTCTTTCTCTTTTAACTTCTACGGGTACCTGATAAGTAGCCCCTCCTACTCTTTTTGATTTTACTTCTAATTTTGGACAAGCATTGTTAAGTGCTAAATTAAAAATAACTAAAGGCTCTTTTTTAGTTTTTTCTTTAATAATATCAAAACAATCATAAACAGCTTTTCTAGCTACACTTTTTTTGCCTCTTCTCATAACATAATTAATAAACTTTTCTACTTGAATATCGTTATAAACAGGATCTGGCTTTATTGGTTTTTTAAAATATTTTTTAGCCATATTATTTCTTTTGTCTTTTAGTTCCATACTTGCTTCTCTCTTGTTTCCTATTTTCTACTCCACCAGTATCTAATACTCCTCTAACTATATGATATCTTACTCCTGGTAAATCTTTCACTCTTCCGCCCCTTAATAAAACAACTGAGTGTTCTTGTAAATTATGACCCTCTCCAGGGATATAAGCAGTCACTTCCATTCCATTAGTTAATCTTACCCTAGCTACTTTTCTTAAGGCTGAGTTCGGTTTTTTAGGTGTTCTAGTAAAGACCTTTAAACAAACCCCTCTTTTAAACGGAGAGGCATAATCTTTTGGTCTATTTTTTAAAACATTAAAGCCAAAAGACAAACCAGGCATTTTGGTTTTTCTCTTAATTTTCTTTCTTGGTTTTTTAGTTAACTGATTAATTGTAGACATAAAAAAAATAATTAAGCATTGTAATGCTCAAAATAAAATTTAACAAATTTTTTAGTAATTGTCAACATTAAAAAATCAAATTAGGAGAAAAACCAACAATAAGCTCAAAAATAAAACGAATTAAAACAAAAAGTTCTCCTAGAAGGAAAAACATAAAAAAAAGAAGAATAAAAATTCCATATTGTTGCAAAAACATTTTAGTTTTTTCCGATACAAAAGTAAATAGAATATGAGAACCATCTAGAGGAGGAATAGGCAGTAAATTAAAAATAGCTAAAATTAAATTAATAAAAGTAATAATAGCAAAAATGAATAATAGAGAAGGATAGCTAACAAAAAAACTAGAAAAAAATCTTAAACATAAACCAAAAATTAAGGCTATTAAAAGATTAGTTCCTGCTCCAGCAAAGGCAACTTTTGCTTGTCCATATTTTTGATCTTTAAAATTATAAGGATTAATTGGCACAGGTTTAGCCCAACCAAAAACAATTTTAGTAGGAAGCAAAATCAGCAACAAAGGAACTAAAATAGAACCAATTGGATCTAGGTGTTTAACCGGATTTAAACTTAATCTTCCAGCATACTTAGCTGTTGGATCTCCTAAATGATAAGCCATTGCTCCATGAGCTACTTCGTGAATAATAACAGAAAACAATAAAATAATTATTACAAATAAAATCACCATATTCTTACTATAACACTAATTCTTTATTTTTCCAAAAAAGCTTGCTTTTAATTCAAAAATTTAGTAAACTATTTTATTATGGCTAATCAATGCGAAATTTGTAAAAAAAAATCAATGATGGGAAGGCAGTATAAAAAATTAATGTCTAAGTATAATCCTACTCCCAAAAAAAGAAAATATCCTAACTTACAAAAATTAACTTTGCCTAATGGCAAAAAAGTTTTAGCTTGTACTAAATGTATAAAAGCTTTATCTAAAACCGGGGTATAGTGTAATGGTAGCACGAGTCCATGGGGTGGATTTAGCCTCAGTTCAAATCTGAGTATCCCGAATACTATTTAAATCTTTTAGTATTTTTTCTAAATCTAAACTATACATTTTAGCGACTTCTCCTATTTTTAAAAAACTTAATTCTGCTGAAGCCATGGGACAAGATAGGCAGGGTATTTTATGTTTTTTTAAAATTTTATCTGCTCCTTTTTTTTCTAATATTTTTTTTAAAGTTGTTTGTTTAGTAATTTTCATTTTTTAATTAATTCATAATATAGTTTTTCATAATTCTCGACCATTTTTTCTAAAGTAAAATTTTCTAAAACATTTTTTCGACAATCTTGAGGATTAATTTGATCTATTTTTTTTAAAGCCTTAATCAATCCATTTATTCCTTTAGAATAACTAACCACAAATCCAGTTTTATTGTTCTGAATAATATCTGGGATAGCTCCTTTTCTAAAGGCAATAACCGGTGTTCCACAAGATTGAGCCTCTGCTGCTACCAAACCAAAAGCCTCTTCTAGTTTTGTAGTCATTAAAAAAGCCTTAGCTCCTTGCATTAATTTAACTACTTTATTTTTAGATAATGGTTGTTCAAAAGAAATCTTCCCAATCCATTTTATTTTATCAGATAAATAAGGTCTTACGTCTTGGTTATAAAAATCTATATCTTCGACATTACCAGAAAGTAATAATTTAGAATCTGTTTTTCTGGCTAATTGGATTGCTTCTCTGACTCCTTTACCGTCTATAAAAATACCTTTTTTGTTTTTAGCTTTTCCCAATCTTCCTATCCATAAAAGATAATCTTGTTTTTTTTCTTGAAATTTATATAAATTGTGATCTATGCCGTGATGAATCACTTTATAAATTTTAGTTTTTTTAAACAATTTCCTACCAGCAAATGAAGGACAAATATAACAACAAAAAGAAAAATGAGAAAGTGTTTCATCTAAAAACGGCGTCATAGCCATACGAATAGTAGTTACTATTGGGGCTTTGTAATTACTGGGTAATAAATTAATAAATTCTGGATAGGAATGATTATGAATAATATCAAAATTTTTTGATAATTCTTCTGCTTTTTTAGCCATTCTAACTAAAAAAGAAGTTTGAGTATAAAAAGGGTTTTCAAAATTAGCTGTTAATTCATAAATGCCTTTATCAATAACAGGAATAATTTTGATTCCTGGGATTTTACTATCTTTAGTTCCTAAGACAGTAATCTTATGTCCTCTTTTTTGAAGTCCTTTAATAAAATCGAAAGTTAATCTTGGTCTAGCAGCAGTAACATCAGGGCTCATTTTTCTAGTCAAAGGAGCAAGTATAAGAATTTTCATAAATTATTTTTTCCCATTTCTAATAATTCTTTTATATAAAGATTGCATTCTTAAAGCGGTTATTTTCCACGTAAACTTTTTTTCAACTGTTTCTTTAGCTGCTTCTCCCATTTTCTTTCTTAATTCGTCATCTTCTAAAAGTTTATTACAAACTTTAACAATATCAGAAGCGTTTCTGGTTTTTACGAAAAATCCATTTTTTCCATTTTTAATAAGAGTAGGTATGCCCCCTTTTCTAGTAGCTATAACTGGAGTTTTGGCTGCCATGGCTTCTAAAATTGATAAACCCAAAGCTTCTTCTACTACTGATGGAGCTACAAAAACATCAGCTCTATAATAAAAATCAACTAATTCTTCATGAGATAAATAGCCTAAAAGATGGACGTTTTCTAGTTTTTTACTTTTTATAATCTGAGAAAGATACTGTTCTTCTGGTCCTTCACCAGCTATAAATATTTCTCCTTTAATATTATTAGCTGCTTTTACTAAATATTGGGTTCCCTTTTCAGAGCTTAATCTACCGCAAAAAAGAACTATTTTCTTTCCCTGAATTTCATATTTTTTATTTATAGTAGAAATATCAACTTGTTTTGAAAAAAACTTAAAGTCAACGCCACCTGGTATAATATAGGTATTTTTTTTATTATTATATCCAAAAACTTTCAAAAAACTACTTTTTGTGTTTCCACTTACTGTTGTAATAGCCCTGGCTGATTTAACTGCATCTTCACATAAACTCAAATATCTTTTATCTGCTAAAATATGGTTCAAACAACTGCCATGGGTTGTTATTATATACCTTGTCCCCTGAACAGCTCTAATATACCTGGCTACCCAAGATATCAAAGAAAGATGATTAACATGGATTAAATCTGGTTGAAAATTAATTACTGCTTCTAGGGTGGTATCTAAATAAGCCTTATAGACTTCGGTAATTTCTCGATCTGATAACTCAGAAAATCTTTTAGCCCCCTTTAATTCTGGGTGACCAATAAAAACTGGTATTTGGGGAGTATTAACAGTGTATTGCTTTATTTTATCTTCTAAAAATCTTCTTTGTTCAGGAGAAACAATGCCAACTTTATGGTTTAGTTTAACCAATTCTTCTACTAAATTATTAAGATATACTCCAGAACCTGATCCCCATAATGGAAAATCATAAAGAAAAAGAATTTTCATTATTTAATAATTAAGCTCTGTTATTAAAGATTCTTAGAAAAAATATTTAAGTGGGATTCTGCATATATTTACCACGGTAAATATAAATTTAGATTCCCTTTTAAAAGGTATAGTCCAGAATCTTCTTTAACAGAGCTACTTTTATTATAGCTTTTTGAAAAACCACGTCAAATCATTATATCGTCGTCTGATCTTTTATAATCAAAAATATCTTCTGCGGCAAACCAGAAAGCAAGCTCATGTGCCGCTTCTTGTTCAGTTTCAGAGGCATGAACAATATTGTGAATAGCTCTTTTTTCCCTATTAGCTGCCGTAGCATCGTCTACTGAAAAATCCCCTCTGATTGTCCCTACTTGTGCCTCAGAAGGCATTGAAGAACCAGCTAGTTTTCTTCCCATAGCAATAGAATGAGTTCCCTTCACAACCATTTTAACCATGGGTCCAGAAGTCATATATTCAATTAACCAACTTCTAACTTGTTCACCTACTTCCATCAAATCATCTGTTCCTAATGCTTTTACTAAGTCTATACCATAATCTTTATAATTCTTGGCTGTTTTTTCTCCTAATCTTTTTATCCATTTTTCGTCTTTAGGATAATGACTATCAATTTGCTCTTTTTGAGCTTGAAACATTTCTAGAGAAATTACCTTTAACCCTCTTTTTTCAATACGAGAAATAATTTCTCCAATAAGCCCTCTTTTTACTCCATCAGGCTTAATCAAAACAACTGTTTTCTCTTCTTTTGGATTTGTCATATTTTTATTTCTAATTTTTCCCCATCAGAAAAAAAATTAATATTCCCTAATAGGTCTGTTCTTAAAACAAAGATATCATATTTTTGGATTCTTTTCAAGACTATATCATGAGGATGACCGTATGAATTATCTTTTCCTACAGATATAATAGCATATTTAGGATTAACTAATCTTAAAAATTCTTCCGAAGTAGATGTTTTACTGCCATGATGAGCAATTTGCAAAACATCAGAGTCAATATTTTCTAACTCTTTTTCTATTTCTTGATAAATATCTCCAGTAAATAAAAAAGAATTATTTTTAAAAGAAACTTTAGTCACAACCGAGGTATTATTTAAGTCTTTTATTTGCTCAGAATTTACAGGATGTAAAACTTCTAGGAAAACAAAACCAGCTCTTATTCTCTGTTCTTTCTTAGCAATAATAATATTAGAATCTTTGACTAATTCTTGAAGTTTTAAAAAAGAACTAGCTTTTGTTTCAACTCCATTCCATAAAAAATTATTGACTTTATACCTTTGGAAAACATCTATTAAACCTAAATAATGATCATCATGAGCATGGGTTAAAATAACTAAATCAATATTATTTTTGAAAAAAGGAATTTTTTTATCTAAGTGTTCTAAAACTTTAGAGCTCGACCCTCCATCAATTAGGATATAATGATTTTGTGGAGTTCTTAAAAAAATTGAATCACCTTGCCCAACATCTAAAAAAGTAACCTGAAAATATGGACAAGTTATTTGAAAAATAACTTGCCATAAAAAGATATTAATAATCAATAAACAAAAAAGAAAAAACAAATTCTTTTTCATAAAAGGTTAGTTAAAGAGTTTAATTTAATCTTTCTAGATAATCTTGAAAATCAATCAGATTATTAACCAACAGTTTGTTTAAACCCGTATAGTAGAGAGCCTTTATTTCTGCTGATTCTATAGATCGAGAATAAAGTTGAACTTCGTCAATGTAGCCATTCCAATATCTATTATTCTGATGCAAAACCTGTGTATTTGAACCTATCCCCAAATTAAAACTATTTGTAGCGATTGGATTTAAAACTGGTTTTGAAGCAATTTCAACTCCATCAATATACATTACCATCTTTGAATTATTATACGTTATTACAATATGATACCACCTATCTGGTTGAGGAATAACTTTCGAATCAAGAAAATAAATATTACTATTAACACCAGTATAATGAAAGGCAAAAGTTTTTAGAACCGGACAAGTAATGCTATTACCACAAAGATGAAGTCTATAGCTAGAATCTCCTTTTGCAATTATTGTTTCCCAGTTTTTTAATAATACCTGAGCATGGTTTACCCAGACTGATATTGTAATTGCATCAGTAAGATTTATTTCTTCATTATTACTAACCACTATGTAATCGTTAAAACCATTAAATTTTATAGAGCATTTCCCTTCTCCTTGACCTATTAAATGATAAGGTGTAACATCTTCCCCATCGCAGGTTAACTGAGGACTTCCAACTAAAACTCCATTATTATTATAACCGGATAAATCTTTTACCTCGTTACCATTAATTATCTCGTTAAAGTTCCAATAACCTACAATCTCACTCCCTAGGGCTTTATAAACCTGAGATGCATAAGAAATAGTTTTAACTCTTCTAGCTTTATCTCTAACTCCTCCCAAGCTAACATAAACAATACTAGATAATAAGCCTATAATAGCTATAACTACTAACAATTCTAATAGAGTAAAAGCTTTATTTTTCATATCAATATATTTAATTTATTCTAGCAAAAAAATATATTTAATTAAACCCCCAGATCCATATTAATAATCCCCTTTTGAGCTTTAACCTTGGTTTCTAAGATTAATGAGTAAGATTCATCAGCTTGTTTCTTTTGTACAACTAAAGTGTATTCTCCTGGAGGAACAATACAAAAGTACTTACCTAACTTGTCAGTAGTTCTCTTGAACATTTCTTTTGACTTGTCTTGGTTAAAGATTCTAACTAAAGC
>JAQUNM010000001.1 GCA_028717605.1 Minisyncoccota bacterium | reverse complement strand
AGGGAATTTTCTACAAAAATAATTCGACTTATGGAACTCCTCGATTAGGTGCCATTTTGAAGCTGAATCAGGAGTTTGCCGGGGCTGAAATTCCCCAAAAATCCCATTTGGTGGACCTGCGGGGAGTCGAACCCCGGACTCATCCATGCCATGGATGTGTGTTACCACTATACCACAGGCCCTTGTGAAATAATAACAGAATTTAAATAAAAAAGCCAGAATAATTCTGGTATTTATGCCCTCGGCAGGACTCGAACCTGCGACCTTCTCCTTAAAAGGGAGCAGCTCTACCAATTGAGCTACGAGGGCAGATATTTGATTATATACTATAACTCTTCTTTTTTCAACTCTTCTAATAGTTGTTTTTGTTTTTTAGTTAATTTTTTAGGTATTTTGACATTAATTTTTATATATAAATCCCCTCTTCCTGCTCTTGAAAAGTGAGGAATTCCTTTCCCAGAAATTCTAAAAATTTTACCTGATTCTGTCCCAGCAGGAATTTTCAATAATAGTATTTTCCCTTCTAAGGTTGTAATCTCTATTTCTTCTCCTAATGCTACTTGGGGAAAAGAAACAGAAACAGTAGTTAGTAAGTCATCTCCCTTTCTTTGAAAAATATTATGTTTTTTAATAAATATACGGCAATATAAATCACCTGGTTTAGCCCCTCTTTTTCCTGCTTCTCCTTGTCCATTTACTTTTATTGTTTGACCGGTGTCTACTCCAGCTGGAATAAAAATATTAATTTTTTCTTCTTTTTTTGTTCTTCCTTCACCCTTACAAACATTGCATGGTTTTTCTGGTTTTTTACCCTCACCATTACATTCTGGACAAATGGTCCACTGAGAAAAAGTACCTAAAAATGTTCTTTTTATTTGTTGAACCCGACCAGTTCCTCGACAAGAAAAACATTCTTTAGAAGAAGTTCCTGGTTCTGCTCCAGAACCATTACACCGAGAACATGAAGAAAACTTATTTATAACAAAAGTTTTTTCTTGATCTTTTAAAACATTTTCTAAAGAAAGCTCTATGTCTACTTGGATATCTGATCCTTTTCTTGTGTCTTTGGGTCTTTTTCTACCAAAGCTAAAAAATTGTTCAAAAATATCTCCTAAATCTTCACCAAAATCAAATCCTTGTTGTCCAAAGCCTTCAAAGCCAGAGAAACCTGACTGTGGTTGATCAAAAGTAGATCCGAATTGATCATATTGGGATCTTTTTTCTTTATCTGAAAGGATTTGATATGCTTCGTTTATTTCTTTAAATTTATTTTCATCACCTGTTCTTTTGTCAGGATGATATTGATGAGCTAATTTTCTATATGCTTTTTTTATTTCTTCTGAAGAAGCATTTTTATCAATTCCTAATATTTTGTAATAATCCTTCATGATTATTTTTCTTTATAATCTCCTTCTTCTGGATTATTGTTAGGTTTTTCTTTTTTTTCGTTTGCCTGCTGTTCTTGGTAAGCTTTAGCACCTATTTCTTGAATAACTTTTTCTAGATCTTCTGTTTTTTGTTTTAATTCTTGAACATTATCTGTGCCTAAAACTTTTTTAACTTCTTCTACTTTTTCTTGAATTTGTTTCTTAGATTCTTCTGGAATTTTTTCCCCTAAATCTTTTATTGTTTTTTCTGAAGAATAAATCATTCCTTCGGCTTTATTCTTGATTTCAATTAATTCTTGTTTCTTTTTATCTTCTTGAGCATATTGTTCTGCTTCTTTTTTCATCCTTTCTACTTCTTCTTTAGAAATACCACATGAACCCTCTATCCTTATAGATTGAGTTTTATTAGTTGCTTTATCTTTAGCTGAAACATTTAGTATTCCATTAGCGTCAATGTCAAAAGTAACCTCAACTTGAGGAACTCCTCTGGGTGCAGGAGGAATACCATCTAAAATAAACCTACCTAAAGATTTATTGTCTGGAGCCATTGGTCTTTCTCCTTGTAAAACATGGACCTCTACTGATGTTTGATTGTCGGCAGCAGTAGAAAAAATTTGACTTTTTGAAGTGGGCACAGTTGTGTTTTTAGAAATTAAAACAGTATTAACTGAACCATATGTTTCAATTCCCAAAGATAGAGGCGTTACGTCTAATAAAAGAACATCTTTTACCTCTCCTTCTGTCTTTCTTCCCTCGTCTTTAGCAGAAAGTATTTCTCCTTGAATAGCAGCGCCTATGGCTACCACTTCATCAGGGTTAATTCCTTTATGAGGTTCTTTGTTTAATAATTTTTTAACTTCTTCTTGTATTTTTGGCATTCTTGTTTGACCACCGACCAAAACCACGTCTTCAATTTCTTCTATTCTCATTTTTGCGTCTTTGATTGTTTTTCTAACTAATTCAATAGATCTATCAATATATTCTTGAACTAAATTTTCAAATTGAGAACGAGTTAGTTTATAGTATAAATGTTTTGGTCCTGCAGAATCAGAAGTAATAAAAGGAAGGTTAATTTCTGATTCTAAAGCAGATGATAATTCTATTTTTGTTTTTTCAGCTGCTTCTTTTAATCTTTGTAAAGCTAAAGGATCCTTGGTTAAATCAATTCCTTCATCCTTTTTAAATTTATCAACGACCCAGTCTATAATTTTTTGATCAAAATCATCTCCTCCTAAATGAGTATCACCAGCAGTTGCTTTTACTTCAATAGCATTATCTCCAATATCTAAAACAGAAATATCAAAAGTTCCGCCTCCAAAATCATAAACAACTACTTGTTGATCTTTATTTCTGGTTAAACCATAAGCCAAAGCAGCTGCTGTTGGCTCATTGATAACTCTTCTTACATTAAAACCAGCAATTTCTCCTGCTGTTTTAGTTGCTTTTCTTTGAGAATCATCAAAATAAGCAGGACAAGTTATAATAGCATCAGTTATTTTTTCTCCTAAGTATTCTTCAGCGTCTTTTTTAATTTTTTGCAATACCATAGCAGAAATTTCAGCTGGCTTATGCCATTTTTCTCCTAATTTAACCTCAACACCCTTGTCCGAGGCTTCTCTTATTTGATAAGATAAGTTTTTTTTATCTTTTTGAACAATTGGGTCTGAGAAATTTCTACCAATTAATCTCTTAACGGAATAAATAGTATTTTCTGGATTAGTAATTTGTTGCCTTCTAGCTAAAATACCAACTAAACGTTCATTAGTTTTGCTTAAAGTAACCACAGAAGGAATTGTTCTCCCTCCTTCTTTGCTTTCAATTATTTTTGGTTCGCCGTCTTTAACGACAGCCATGGCTGAAAAAGTTGTACCTAAGTCTATACCTAATATTTTTGACATATATTTTTTATTTATTTACTTTTACTTTTGCAGGTCTGATTACCTTGTCTCCAAAAAGATAGCCCTTTTGTGCTTCTTCTAAGATTAAACCTGATTTTTTATCAGGAATATCTTGAATATCTATTGCTTCGTGGAAATTAGGATCAAAGACCTGATCTTTTGTATTAATTTGTTTTACGCCCCTTTTCTCTAAAAGAGAATTTATTTGTTTTTTTATATTTAAAAGACCTTGAAACCAATCGTTATTAGGAGGAACTGTTTTTTCAGCTATTTCCATGTTATCTAAAACTAGAAGTATTTCTAATATAAAGTTTTCCTGAATATAGTTTGATATACTGGCTATTCTTTCTACCTCTTCTTTTTTATAATTTATTAAATCAGCTTTAGCTCTTTTCCAAGCTTCTAAGTATTCTTGTTTTTCTTTTTCGCATTTTTTTAATTCCTCCATATTAAGTTTTTTCTAATGCTTTAATTAATGAATTCATTATCTCTATATTTTTAGTATAATCTGTTCTATCTGGGCCTATTAAAGCTAAAATACCCTTTTGATTTTCTGGAAAAACAGTTTGACCAACAATTAAACTAAAATCTTTTAAATTAATATCTTTTTCTTTGCCAATATATACTTTTATTTTAAAATCATTTTCTATTAATTCTTCTATGTTTTCTTCTAGTTCGTCCAATATCCTTAGAAAATTTTTTAAAGCTTTTATTTTAGAAAATTCTGGATTTTGAATTATTTGTTTCCACCCTTCTTTATATGAATGGTTCTGATAATACGTGAAAGCAAAAGAACATGAATAATCGGCCAAACTTTTAGTTATTAAAGAAATAAATTCAAAATCGTTTTCTGAAGACCCATGGATTTGTTCAACTAAACTTAAAAAATCTGATTTTTCTGATAAATTTTCTAATACTTCTTCAGCAAACATTTTATAAGCCTTACTAGTAGGAACCCTACCACCCGAAATATAGAATTGAGATAAATACCCTTTTTCTGATAAGCGATGCATATCATTTCTAATAGTTGCTGGACATACATCAAGTTTATATCTTTTTTTAAGATAATCTGAGCTAATGGGTTTAGCTCTTTTTACATATTCTTTTATAATTATATTTAAAATATCTTTTTCTCTTTCTAAAAGCATATAATTAATTATAGCAAATTAAAATTAGCAGTCAAGACCCTTGACTGATAACTATTTAAAATAGATTGTTTCTTCGTATCTTAAATCAATATAATCAAGCAGACTGTGGTCTTTTATTGTTTTTTCAAGAACCTTGAACAATCTAGCAATTTGTTTTTCAATATTGTCTTCGGTGTTAAAAAAAATTCGCCAACCTTGATTCGTTTCTAAAATTAAAGAATTGTTTTGAAACGATAATTCACCGAAAAAGCTTTTTAAATCTTTTTGAATTTTCAGAATGTCTGTAACTATTTTTTCATCCATGACTTTATTCCCTATCTCTGATAAGGAACAACTAATATAACCAGTCTTGTTCGTTTGCTCAAATGCAATCCCGTTTTTATCAACTTTAAAACACCTATCTTGAGAACAACAAATAAAAGTTTCTTTTCTTTTTTCTATATTAACTATTAAAGTATGAGGGAGTTTTCTTTTAATTGAAAATTTTTCTATTTCTATTATTTCAGATAATTTTTCATCTGCTTTTTTTATATCTAATAAAAAAATGTTATTTGTTTTTAAAAAACCTATTTCTCTAGTAATATTATTTTTAACAACTTCTAAGACAAGAGAATCAGCTTTAATTTTCTTTAATTCAAAAAAATTAGAAAAAAATAGAAAATAAAATATAATAAAAAATAAAGTAATTTTTAATATAAATAAAAAAGGAAACTTTTTTCTAGCCTTATATTTCTTTCTTTTCATTATAGATGTCTTTTTTTCTTTCTTAATTTTTCAAAAAAATAAGTTAGATAATATTGAGGAGAAAATATTAAATCTTTAGTTTTTATATATTCTTTTTTATAACCCCCAAAACCCATTTTGAATAAGGTTAACCCAGCCCAAGGATGAGAAGATTTTTTTAAGTCTTCTTTGTTTTGTATATCAGGGGCAATTCCCCAAAAATTATATTTTTTACAATTTCTTTTAATAGCTTCTTCAATAGCCTTCCATTGGAGTATATAAGAAACAGGGGCTTTACATGATAAAGAAGCTCCATGATGATAAAAAGCAGTATTTTGCCAAAAAACAATTATGGCTCCGGAGACAATTTCTCCCTGGTATTTACCCAAATATAGAGATATTTGATTGTCGCGAGAGAATAATTCAAATTGATCTAAAAGATATTTATAAGAAAAAGGAATAAAATTATGCCTTTTTGCTGTTTTTAAATAAAGATCATTAAATAATTTTAAATCACTGCTCTTTTCTATCTGGATATCAGGGTTTTTTAATCCTTGTTTTATTAAATATCTGGTAGTTTTTCTCATTTCACCCAACAAGTCTTTAGTAGTTAAGTCTAACTCCCAAGTTTCTTCTGGGTGGATATGAATTGGAGAATTTTTCAAGCTTGAAGAAAAGCTATCTTTTTCCCAAACAAAAGCAATTCTAGCAAAACTTACCTTATCTAATTTTTTAAGATATTTTTTTAATGATTCAAAAATAATTTTTTTTTCCTTTAATACAACCGGGCCGTGAGGAATGAATAAAAAAGTTCCTCTTTTGGCTTGTATTTTAACTATTAAAGCCACTCCTTTTAACTTTGGGTCAAAAAAACCAATCCGCCATATTTTGTTCCCCTGTTTTTTTTGAAATTCACCCCAATTCCAAGAATGTAAAAAGGTTTTTTCTTCCGTTAAAAATAAAAAGTCCTCCCATTGTTTTTTACTATTTATTTCTTTAATTTGCATTAACTTATTATATCTTTATTTAATTAATTCTCTTAAAATAGAAACAATATACTTAGCCTGTTTTTTAGAAATATTAATATGAGTGGGTAGATTTAAGGTTTTTTTAGCATATTTTTCTGCTTTTTTACAAGAACCTAATTTATACTTCATTCTTTCTAAATTTGTGTCGGGGGGAGCGATAGGACTGGTATACCAATCCCCTATTAAAATATTTCTTTTCCAAAATTTTCTAATAATTTCATGGGCTTTTTCGTGGAAAAAAATAAATCTTAAATAAGTTTTTTTAACGTCTTTTTCTAGGTAGCTAACCCCTAGTTCTTTTGAATATATTTCTGATATTTTTTTTCTATGTAAATAGAATTTATCAAGTTTTTTGAATTGATTACAAGCTAAACAGGCTATAGCATTTGGCATTTTTTTAGGAAAATATTTTGGTTTTTTACCTTGTTTTTCTTCGTATGAAACAGCCTTAGAAAGAATATGGAGTCTTTGAAAAAAAATTAACAAAGCTTTACCTAAAAAATTATAACAAGGGATAATTAATTTAATTAATAAGGGATGTAAAAGTTGCTGAAAAGTCCAAAAATTAGAAGGATAATCTAATTCTAATATTTTTTCTGCTAATTCTTTGTCTTTAATAAGAATAGCTCCTCCGTAAACAGAAGAAATAACCTTGTCTCTAGAAAAACTTAAAAAACTAGCCTTACCAAAAGTACCTATTTTTTGTCCCTTATATTCAGCCCCCAGAGAATGAGCACAATCTTCTATTAAAATTAAATTATTTTCTTTAACAACCTTTAAGATTTCTTCCATTTTACAGGGATTACCAAAAGTATGCTGGACAATTAATATCTTAGAATTAGTTGTTATTTTTTTTCTTAAGTCCAAAGGATCAATATTTAAATTACTGTCAATATCCACATATACTGGAGTAAGATTATTCCATAAAATAGGATTAACTAAAGCATTACAAGTAAAAGCTTGGATTAAAACCTCGTCCTTTTTTTTTAAATTAAAAGCCCTTAATAAACAATATAAAGCAGATCTGCCACTATTAAACAAAGAAACATAAGGAATATTAAAATATTCTTTTATTAACCCTTTAAGTTCTTCTTCTTTATCACCTTTTTTCCACTTAGAAGGTTGGAAAATTAATCTAAGTGTTAAAAAAAGGTCATCTTTTTCTATGTTTGGAGAAATGGATATTGAAATCATAATTTTTTAATTATTTCTTTCTTAATCCTACCCTCTATTAGAACCGTATCTTTTCCAGAACAAAAACTTTTTAACTTACTAATTATTTGATTTGGTTTTTGAACATAAATAGCTTTTTTTGAATTTAGATCTTTAAAATTATCTGGAGTAGTTATAATAGCCAAATCACAAACTTCGTCTATTTTTCTTCCTATTTTTTCATGTATTTTTTTGCTAGCTGATCCTAATTCTATTAAACATGGCATAACAATAACCTTTTTTCCGGAATATAAACTTAAATATTTTAAATCAGCTAAAACTCCGGTTGGATTAGCTGAATAAGAAGAATCAATAATTAAAAAACCATGTTTACTTTTATAGGTTTTTATACCTGTCATTTCTGGATCAATTTTTAAACAACCCTTTTTAATTTCTTCCCAATCCATATCTAAATACCTTGCTACAGCTATGGCTAATAATAAATTAGAAAGATTATGAACGCCGTGTGCTTTTATTTTTAAATTAATCGATTCTTTGTTTTCAATAGTGCAATAAATATAATTTAAGTCTGTTTTATAATCGGAAATCCAAAAATCAGACTCTTTTTTAATAGAGCATAATTTTTTCTTAATTTTTGTCTCTTCATAAACTTTTTGACACAATTTATCATTACCATTAAAGAAAGCAATATCAACATACTCTAATAATTCTTTCCCCCCTTCAGCTTGAATTAAATTTTCCATGGAACCAAAAAGAGCTAAATGCTGTTCGTTTATACCAGTTATTATTCCTATTTTAGGATGAATAATATCAGCTAATAATTTAATCCCCCCTTTATTATAAGCAGCCATTTCACCAATAAAAATTTCGTGATCATTATTTAATTCTTCTAAAATCGTTTGAGAGATTCCCATTTCTGAGTTTTTATGATTCTGGGTTTTCAAAACATTAAATTTTTGAGACAAAATAATTGCTAGAAATTCTTTGGTTGTTGTTTTCCCATAACTACCAGTAATTCCAATTACTAATAAATTTTTACAGCTTTGTCTTTTTTTAGTGGCTTTTTCTAATATTCTCTTTCTTTCTAAAATAGTTAAAGGTTGTAAAATAAAAACTAAGAGAGGAAACAATATAGGAGATAAAATGTCTACTATCAATAAGGGTAAATATATTCTTTCTATAGATAAAAGTAAAACAATTAAATAAGAAAAAATAATTAAAAATAGAACGAAAATTAAGAATAAAACTTTTTTAGTGAAAACAGGTTTTATTAATCTATCTTGAATGATTTTAAAAGCTATATTTAAAAATTCAACTAGATATAATAAAAACAAGAGAAAAATTGCTAAGCCTGACCAAAAGTTTGTTAAAAGAAAAAAAAGAATAATAATTTTTAATAAAATTAATTTATTTAAAATTAATGATTTTCCTTGACTAGTTTTAAAATGAACTAAAAACCTTCCTAAATGATATTCTTTTAGTTGGCACAAATGAAGATAAAATAAAGCTGATTGAATTTCCTTTAAAGACCAAAAAAGGGTTAAAAAATAAATCATAGATTATTTAATATTTTTTCTACTAATAAATCAGGTGTATCTATCTCTATAGCATGACCTGCTTGAGGAATAGTTTCTAAAACATCTTTTTTAATTAATTTAGAATTAGAAAAAGGAGTAATTTTATCTTTTTTTCCCCAGATTAGAATTGTTTCTGATAAGGGTTTTAAGTGGGATAGATCTATTAAAACGTTTTTTAAGGTTTCTTTCATTGCCCCCCTGTACAAAGGATAGTCAGTGTTTTTTAAAAATAATGCATAGATAATTTTTTTACAAAAAAATGGACAAGGTATTTTTAAAGAGAATATTCTTTTTTTTAGTGTATTTTTTCTTACTAAAGAAGGAGCCACTAAAAATAATTTATTAACCTTAAATTCTGAATTATATTTTAAAGCCAATGATCCGCCAAAAGAATGACCCAAAAGATAGAAATTTTTGAGATCTAGCTTTTCAACAAATTCTTTTAAAAAATCAATAAAATCTTTAATCTGCCAAGGATCTTTCATTACCTCTGACTCTCCAAAACCAGGTAAGTCAGGAGCAAATACTTGGAATTTAAAAGATAATAAATTAATTACTTTTTCCCATTTTTCAGAGTTAGAGCCCCAACCATGTAAAATTAAAAAAGGTTTTCCTTGACCAGAAACCCTATAATTAATGTTTAAGTTTTTAATTCGAATTTGTTTTTTTAACATTAATTTTTTTAAAACCTAAATATGTCTGTAAAACTTTTGGTATTTTTATTGAGCCGTCTTTTTCTTGATAATTCTCTAAAATAGAAATTAATATTCTAGGTAAGGCAATAACTGTGTTGTTTAAAGTATAAACAAAATTTTTATCTTTGTCTTTAATATTTAGTCTTCTTGCTTGCCAATCAGTTAAATTAGAATCCGAATGGGTTTCTCCATAAGAATTTCTAGAAGGCATCCAGGTTTCAATGTCATACATTTTGTATTTGCCAGCTCCCATATCTCCAGTACAGATTTGAATTACTCTGTAAGGAAGCTCTAGGCTTTGTAAAATTTCTTCTGAATTCTTTCTCATTTCTTCTAACCAATAATTAGATTCTTTTAGATTATTTTTGCACAAAACAACTTGTTCTACTTTCATAAATTCGTGTTTTCTATATAAACCCTTAGTATCTTTTCCATAACTTCCTGCCTCTGATCTGTAACACTGAGAAAAAGCGAAAACTTTTATTGGAAGATTTTCTAAAATCATATCTGAAAAATATGCCAACAAAGAAGGTTCTGAGGTTCCAGCTAAATATGAGCTTTCATTTATTTTGTATATCTCCTTTTGTCCAAATGGAAAATGACCACTACCTATTAAAGCAAATTCCTTTAAAATAGTAGGAGGAATCATAAAAGAGAATCCTTTCTTTCTCATAACAGAAATAGTGTGCCAAATTAAAGCCATAGAAATAAGGGCTAATTCGTTTTTCAAATAATAACCTCTAAAACCACTTGTTTTAGTTCCTTTTTCTAAATCAATTAAGTCTAAATTTTTACCTAATTCTATGTGATTTTTGATCGGAAAATCAAAAACAGGTATCTTCCCCCACCTTAGAATTTCTTTATTAGAAGATTCATCCTTACCTATTGGTGTGTCTTCTGAATAAAGATTAGGTACCAAAAGCATTAATTCTTGGTATTCTTTCTCAATCTTTTGATTTTCTGGTAATAATTTTTTAATTTTTTCTTTAATTCCTTTTGCTTTTTTAATATCTTTTGTCTTTTTCTGTTCTGACTTTAATTTTTCAACTTCTTGGATAAGGTTTCTTCTTTTTCTATCTAATAAAAGCAATTTTTCTAAATCTAAGTCAATATTTTTATGAAAAATAGCTTTTTTAATTAATTCTTTGTTTTCTCTAATAAATTTTATATCTAACATATTTTATTTTTTATTTTTCATTATTGGAAATAAAATCACCTCTCTTAAATTACTAGAATCAGTAAGTAAAACAACTAATCTATCAATACCCATACCAAAACCAGCTGCCAAGGGCATTCCATACTCTAAGGCTTCTATATAGTCCTCGTCTAGTCTTTGAGCTTCTTCAAATCCCTTTTTAAAAACTTTTTCTTGTTCTTGAAACTTTCTTTTTTGTTCTATAGGATTATTTAATTCCGAAAAAGCATTAATGATTTCCATCCCCCCTACTAATAGTTGAAATCTAGCTAATTTTTTAGAATCTAATTGTTTAGCTAAAGGAGATGATTCGACAGGATGATGAATAACAAAAGTTGGTTGAATAATTTTAGGACGACAATACTTTTTATAAATATTATCTGCAATTTCAAACTTATAATCTCCTTTTTTAACAGAAATTCCTAATTCTTTCGCTTTTTGAGCTAAAGCACTTTCATTTATTTCATCTAAATTAATATTTGTATATTTTTTGAAAAGATCTACAAATTCAATTCTTGTCCAAGGAGTTTTAAAGTTTATTTTATTATCTTTATAAATAATCTCTAATTTTTTAAATATGTTTTTTAATAAAACTTTAAACATTTCTTCTGTCAATTTCATCAAATCCTTATAATCAGCATAAGCCCAATAAAATTCTAACATAGTAAAATCAGGATTATGTTCTTTATCCAAGCCTTCATTTCTAAAACATTTTCCTATCTCAAAAACTTTTTCAAACCCTCCTACCAATAATCTTTTTAAGTAAAGTTCTGGGGATATCCTTAAATATAAATCCATATTTAAGGCATTTAAATGAGTTTTAAAAGGACGAGCTGTTGCTCCGCCATAAAGCGGCTGTAAAATAGGTGTTTCTACTTCTAAAAACCCTTTATTTTCTAAAAATTTTCTTATATTTTTTATTATTTCTGATCTTTTTCTAAATTTTTCTTGAACTTCATTATTGAAAATTAGATCTAAATATCTTTTTCTATACCTTTGCTCAATATCTTCTAATCCGTGCCATTTTTCTGGTAAGGGTAAGAGCGATTTAGCTAAAATTTTATAGTCTAAAACATCAAGCGTTTTTTCTCCTTTTTTTGTTTTAAACATTTTGCCTTTAGCTTGAACAAAATCACCTATATCAAAATAATCTAAAAAATATTGAAAGCTTTTTTCTCCTAAACTATTTTTCCTAAAAACAAGTTGAAGTTTATCGGTTTCGTCTTTAATGTGAACAAAAACTATAGAACCGTGTTCTCTTAAAGATATAATTCTTCCAGTTACATAAATTTGCCCTGTTTTGTTTTTTAAGGCTTCAAAACAAGTATGAGTTCTTTTATAAAAAACTGGATATGCTGATTCAATTTTTTCTAATTTTTTTAATCTATTTTTTCTTATTTCGTCTATAGTTGCCATAATATTTTATTTTTTTTCTGCTAAAAAGATTTTTATAAATTTTATACCCCTGGTAATTATAAAAATAGCTAAAATTTGTAAAGTTAAAATTGAAATATTTTTTAAAACCAAAGATGGTTCATTGTATACAGTTATGGTGAAAAAGTCTCGACTAATAAAATTAACTATATATAAACTTAAAGTTAAAACTATCCAAATATAAACAAAATTTTCACCTTGTTTATCAAGTTTTTTACAACCGATACATCTTATTAATTCTTTATGAAAAGAATAAATTAATAAAACCCCTAAATAAAAAAGTTCTATTTTGTATAAATTAAACATTCCTTTACTGAAAAATTCAACTAAAAACATCAACATTACTAAAATGGTAATCACCGAACAAATAGTATATAAATGTTGATTAATTAATAACTCTATTTTTTTTAAATCTTTTTTATGATCCATATTTATTGTTCCAAATAACTAATTATATATTCAGCTATTATTTTAGCTGCATTTGGCTTGGCAAAATTTCGACATTTTTTTTTCATTTCTTCCATTATTGACCTTTGAGAAAATAGATATTTTATTTTTTCTAGCAAAAAATGAGCCTTTAAATTTTCTTGTTCAATAACTATGGATTTTCCGTCTTGAGCAAAAGCATAAGCATTTTTTACTTGATGATTTTGGGCTGATCCTTTTAAGGGAATTAGGATACTTGGTTTTTCTATTTCTGCTATTTCAAAAATAGTGCCTGCTCCAGCTCTAGCTATAATTAAATCTGATGCTTTATAAGCATGTTTTAGTTTATTTTTATCTAAAAAACCAAGAGCATGGTAATATTTCTGTAAATTTTCAGGAATTACTGTTTTAGATTCTTTTTCTATTTCTTTAATATTTTTTTCTCCTGTTTGATGAATAACTTCAAATTTTTCTAAAAAGTCAGGCATCATTAAAAGAATAGTTTCGTTAATTATCTGAGCTCCCTGAGAACCACCCAAAATTAGAATAACTGGTTTCTCTCCAGAAAGAGAAAATATTCTTTTAGCCTCATCTAGGTTTCCTTGTAATATTTCTGATCTTATAGGATTACCAACTACCATTAATTTATTGGGAGAAAAAAAAGAAATTTGTTTAATTCCAAAAGCTAAAAATATTACCAGCGCTAATTTTCCGTTTACTCTATTGGCTAAACCTGGGATTGAGTCTGATTCGTGTAAAAATATAGGAGTTTGTAGTATCCAAGAAGCAATTACTGGAGTGATAGAACCATATCCTCCTTTGCTAAAAATTAGGTCAGGGTTAATGGTATAAATATAATAAAAAGACTGGAAAAAACCTTTTGGGATTCTATACAAGATATCAATTATGTTTTGAAACGACAAATACCTTCTGATTTTTCCAGCAGAAATAATTTTAATAATAACATTTTCTTCTTGTAGGGCAGTTAAAGCAAAATCATCCTTTGGCCCAATATAATAAAAAGAAACATTGGGATTGTTTTTTTTAATTTCTTTTATAATCGCTATTATAGGATATATATGACCAGCTGTTCCACCACCAGTAAAAACAATTTTCATATTTTTAATATATCATTTTTTTGAAGATTTTAAAATACCAAAGACTAAACCAAGCGCCATTAATTCTACCATAATGTGTGAACCACCATAACTTATTAAAGGTAAGGGAATTCCAGTAATAGGAATTAAACCACTCATTGCTCCAATATGAATTAAAGCCTGGGTTAAAAACCAAGTACTAATACCTATTATGATAAGTTGATATGTTTTATTACCATTCTTTTTTGCTAAAAAAATAGACCGATAAAAGAAAATAAAAAATAAAAGAATAATTAAAAAACTAAAAAAGAAACCACCCTCTTCAGCAATAATAGCAAAAATAGAATCTGACATAGAGTGAGGCAAATAAAGTTTTTGGCTAGAAGAACCTATACCTTTTCCCCAAAAACCACCAGAACCAATAGTGATTTTCGCTTGTAGTGATTGAAAGCCAATGCCAATAGGATCATTAGTAATACCTTGATGGCTTAAAAATCTATCTATTCTAAAGCCAGACAATAAAAAAGTAAAAAAAACTAAACCAATTATAGCCCAAACTATTATATTTTCTAAAAAAGATTTTCTGGTTATAAAATATATTACCAAAGCAGTAGATATTATGATGAAACAAGAACTAAAATCTTTTTGGATGTATAAGATTAAAGAAATAAAAGAAAGGATAATTAAAAAAGGAATTAATACTTTTTCTTTTTTGCTAGTTAACCAAATACTTAAATAAAGGATAAAAGTTAATTTTAATAGTTCAATGGGTTGGAAACTAATAAAACCTAAATTAATCCATCTTCTAGCTCCCCCTATTTGGGTTCCAATATTAGGAATAATAGTTAGAAAAATTAAAAAAAAAGAAAAAATAAATAAGGGAAAAGCTATTTTTTTCAAAAAAGAAAAAGGGATTTTATAAATAAAAAAAGCCATTATCAATCCTATTACAATAGCTATTAATTGTCTGTTTAAATAATAATTAGTTATATTAAATTTTTGGAAAGAATAAACGGCAGAAACGCCGCTCAAGATTAAAATTCCAAAACCCAATAAGAACAAAGAAGTAAACAGTAAGACGTAATCTAGTTTTTTCATATTTTTTTAACTGCCTTTTTAAACTGTTCTCCTCTGTCAAATTCATTTTTAAATAGACCAAAAGAAGCTGCTCCTGGCGAAAGCACGACATAATCCCCTTTCTTAGCTAGTAAAGAAGCTTTTTTAACTGCTTTTTCCATACAAGAAAAGATATAATAATTTTTTAAATATTTTTTCAGTTTATCAGTAGCTGTACCTTTTAATAAGATTAAAAATTTAACATTTTTTTTAATATCTTCAGATAATTCTTTATAATCTAAACCCTTATCTTGTCCTCCGGCTATTAGAATTATAGGAGAAAAAATTTGTATTGCTTTTTGAACTGCTTGAGGCATAGTAGCTGTTGTATCGTTAATATATTTTATTCCTTTTTTTTCAGCAATAAACTCTTGACGGTTAGGCACTCCTTTAAACCCAGAAATAGCTTCTTTAATTCTATAATTAGGAACATTTAATAGTTTAGCTGACAATACAGCTGGTAAAGAATTTAACAAATTCGTTTCACAAATAAACTTATTCTTAAAGAATATTTTATTGTTTTTTAAATAACAATCAGCCTTTTTATTGGTTTCTGAAAAATAATGAGCCGAGATATTTCTTAAACAAGGAATATCATAATTTAAAACCAATAAATCTTCCTTTTTTTGAAATTTAAATATTCTTTTTTTAGCCTTAACATATTCTTTTATATTTTTATATCTATTTAAATGGTCAGGATATATATTAGTAATAACAGCTAGATTAGGGCTAAAGTTAAGATTCTCTAGGGCAAAACTAGAAAGCTCTAATATGGTAATGCTTCTTGAGTTTAATTTTAATACGAAATCTAAAGGAGAAATACCTAGGTTTCCAGCTAAAAAAACATTATTTTTTTTAAAAAATTCATAAAGCAAATAACAAGTAGTAGTTTTTCCCTTAGTTCCAGTAACCCCAATAATATATCCTTTAGCTAGTTTAAAAAAAAGATTAATATCTGTTTCAACAGGTATTCCTTTTTTTCGAGCAAGATTTAAATAATAAGAATTATTGGGAATAGCAGGATTTTTTATTATCAAATCGTTTTCTAAAAAATCTTTTATTTTGTGTCTACCTAAAGTATACTTTATTTTATATTTTTTTAGATCATTTAATGATTCTTTTAAATATTCTTTATTTTTTAAATCTGTAACAGTTACTAATGAACCCTGAGAACAAAAAAATCTAGCAGCTGAAACTCCCCCTTTATTTAAACCCAATCCTGCAATTAATACTTTTTTTCCTTTAAATTTCATCCTAATAGTCTTATGGCTACTCCAACTAAAGCAGCAATCACTCCTATTATCCAAAACCTCATAGTAATTTTATAATGAGGCCATAACTTTGCTTCAAAATGATGATGCAAAGGAGCAGCTAAAAAAACCTTTTTTCCTAGTTTTTTGCTAATAAGCTGAATAATTACTGATCCTGATTCAATAACTAATAAAAACCCAATAATAGGTAAAACTAAAACAGAATCAGTTAAAAAGGCTATCACAGTTAAAGAGCAACAAAGACCCATAATACCTGTTTCTCCCATATAAAAACGAGCTGGTGGAATATTAAACCATAAAAAAGCCAGAATAGCACCAGTGATAGCAATACAAAAAGCAGCTAAATCTATTTGTCCCCTAGCTAAAGCAATAGCTCCAAAAGCAGCAAACATTGAAGCAAAGGCTCCTCCAGATAAACCATCGAGCCCATCTATGACACTGCCAGAATAAGTCGCTATCATAACTAAAATAAAAAGAGGAATATACCAAAAACCAATAAATATATCTCCGTTACCAGGAATATGGATAGTTTGAAAACCAAGTTTATAGAAAAACCACCAACTACCAATTAAACCAATTAAGGCAACTAATAAAATTCTATATCTTAGTTTTAAACCAATAACCTTTTTTGATAATATTTCTAGAACATCATCAGTTAACCCAACTAAAGCAGCTGCTACTAGAGCAAAAAGAGGAAGCCAAGTTTGAGATCTATTTAAAAAATTCATTTTTTCTAATGACCATATTCCGGTTTTAGATAAAAAATAAAAAAAATAAGATAAAAAAAGAACAGAAAACCAAATTAAAATTCCCCCAATTCTGGGAACCTTTGTTTCTTTTTGAGCATGAAATTTAGGAAAAACTTCTAGATCATAACCATCGATTGATTTTAATTTAGATGTTTTCTTCCATAACTTATATTTATATAAAAAATAAGTTAAAGCAGGGGTTAAAAAAAAAGCTAAGAAAAAAGAAGCACTACCAATAACAAATATTTTAATAAGATCAATTATCATTATATATTTGTTGAATTATATTTTTAATATCTTCAAACCTGTTTTGAGAATTTAAAACAACGCTAATAAAATAAGTATCTTTATGGGGATGAGAAAATAAAACTAGTAAACATTGACCAGCTGTAGGAGTCCAGCCTGTTTTCCCGCCAATTATTTCTGGTATTTCAAATAAAAGTTTATTGGTGTTTTCTGGAATAAAATAATAAAATTCATTATTTATATCGAAAACATGATAAATTTCTTTACTGCTTATGTGGAAAATTTCAGGATAATTTTTTTTAATATATTGAGCCAAAACGGCTAAATCATAAACCGTAGAATAGTTATAATTATCTCTATTATCTAGTCCTGATGGATTAACAAAAAAAGTATCTAACATATTTAATTCTTTGGCTTTAAAATTCATAGTGTTAATAAACTCTTTTTCCCCTAAGGTTTCAGCTATAATTTGAGCAGCCCCATTTCCACTTTCTATTAACAAAATATTCAAAAGTGTTTCTAAGGAAAAAGTCTTTCCTTCTTCTAGTGTTATATATCTTGAAGCATCTATTTGAGAAACAGCTTTTTTGCTTAAAGTAATTGGCATAGACTTTGGATAAATTAACGGATTTTCAAAAACAACTAAAGCTGTCATTAATTTGGTTAAAGAAGCAATAGGTAATTTTTGTTTTATTCCTTTTTCAAAATGAACAATATCGTTCCCTTTCTTGTCTACTTCCATAACAATAGCTGATTGAGCCGAAAGGTTGGGCTGAATATTTATTTTTCTTAAAGGTGATGTTTCTACTATTTGAGCCGTAAAGCTAGGAGCTTTTTCTGTTTTCCCAAAAAGAATATTTATACCTAAAAAAATAATAATAGTAAAAAAAAGAGGGAAAATAAAAAATTTTAAATTTCTAGTCATTTTTATATAATCTTTGATCAATTCTTTGCATATCTCTTGGAAAAGGAATAGCCTCTCTAATATTTTCTAGTCCCAAAATTTGTTTTACCATTCTTTCTAAACCCAAAGCAAAACCTCCTTCTGGTGGCATTCCATATTTAAAAGCTTGAAGATAAAAAGAAAAAGTTTCTGGGTTATTCCCCCATTTTTTAATATTTTCTAATAATTTTTTATAATCATTAATTCTTTGTCCACCAGTTACTATTTCTAATCCCCTACATAAAATATCAAAAGAAAGAGTTAATTTAGGGTTTTCCGGATCAGGAAAGGTATAAAAGGGTCTTTTAGAAACAGGAAAGTGAGTGATAAAAACAAAATCTGATCCATATTTTTCTTTAATATATTGACATATTTCTTTTTCGCCCTCTGGGTCTAAATCAGGTTCATTTCTCTGATCTTTTTTAGTTAACTTATACAGAATATCTAAGGCTTCTTGTAGAGTTAAAACAGGAATTTTACCTTTAATCTCAGGTATAGTAGCTAAAAATATTTTTAATTCTTTTTTATAATTTTTTTCCAGATCATTTAAAATATTCTTTATCAATTTTTCACAAACCTCCATTATATCTTTCCAAGAATCAATAAACCCCATTTCTGCGTCTAGACTTACATATTCGGCAATATGACGAGTAGTAACACTTGGTTCTGCTCTATATGCATGAGCAACAGTAAAAACCCTTTCAAATACTCCAACCATAATTTGTTTATAAAGTTGAGGGCTTTGAGCTAAATATGCCTTAGAATTATAATAGTCAAGAGAGAAAACCTCAGCTCCTCCTTCAGTAGTAGAAGGCACTATGGCCGGAGCATGGAATTCAGTAAAATCTAAAGCTCTCATATTTTTCCTAAAACTTTCTGTAATCCCTTCTTCAATTTTAAAAATAGCTCTAATTTTAGGATTTCTTAAAGTAATTGGTCTGTAGTCTAACAAAATAGGTAGAGTTAGTTTATCGTTAATATCAAAGGGGAAAGGCTCTGATTCAGTTAATAATTTAATTGTTTCAATTTCTAGTTCTATTTTTCCTGTTTCTAGTTTTTTATTCTGCATTTTTTCAGGTCTTTGTTTAATTTTTCCCTGGACTTGAATAACACATTGTGGCTGAAATTCTTTTCCTAAACATTGACCTACTGCTTGCAGAATACCTGATTTATCTTTTAAATCTAAAAAGACAACTTTACCATGATCCCTTCTGGTGTCTATCCAGGCAGATATGGTTATTTTTTTACCGATATATTCTGGTGTTTGATTAATATATATTTTTTTCATATGTAAATTATAGCAAATATATTTTATTTTGGAAATATTTTATCAGCTAAAAGATATATGTTTCCTGCTCCCATAAATATAATAATACTATTGTTTTTTATATTGTTTTTTAAATAATTACCTATCTTGTCCTGTGTTAAATAAATTCCACCAGCTTTTTTAGCTAATTTTTGAATATTAACTTTCTTTTTTATGTTTTCGTTTTCTCTTCCTTCTACTTCAAAAACATCAGTAATTATTAAATTATCTTGATAGTTAAATTTAAATGTTTTTATAAAATCATTAAAAAAATAATAAGTTCTTTGATATTGATGGGGTTGAAAAATACACCAGATATTTTTTTGTTTGAATTTTTCTCTAGCTGCTTTAAGGGTTTCTCTAACTTCAGTAGGATGATGAGCATAATCAGAAATAATTATTAATTTTTTATATTTTCTTTGTTCGAATCTTCTCCAACAACCATTATATTCTGCTAAAACTTTTAAAGAAATTTTATCTGGAATTCTTAAGTAACGAGCCAATGTTAAAGCAGCAGAAGCGTTTAATTGATTATGTTTTCCTGGTATTTTTAGTTTTATCCTTCTTTGTCCATATTTTATTACATTAAGAGCTTTTATTTTTATATCTTTATTAATAATTAATAAACCATTTTTAGGGAGTTTTTTAATATATTTTTTAAAAGTTTTTAATATATTTTTAAAGTTTTTATAATAATCCAGGTGCTCTTTTTCTATGTTTGTTAAAATAATAATGTCGGGTGAATAATTTAAAAAAGAAGCAAAATGCTCATCAGCTTCAATAACCAAATACTTGCTTTTACCGACCCTAAAATTCAAGTTGGAAAATTCCTTTAATTTTGTGCCAACAATTACTGTCGGATCAAAACCAGCTTTCTCTAAAAGTAAAGCTATCATAGAACAAGTAGTGCTTTTCCCGTGAGTTCCTGAAACAGCAATAGTAAAATATTTTTTAGTTAATTGCCCTAAAGCTTGAGGATAACTTTTTAAGGGAATCTTTAATTCTTTGGCTCTTTTATACTCAGGATTTTCTTTTTTAACAGCTGGACTATATATAACTAAATCTAAATCTTTTTTAATATTTTGGATTTTATGTCCGTTGATAATTTTAGCCCCTTGTTTTTTTAGATAATTGGTAGTCTCGGAAAAACTCAAATCAGAACCAGAAACCATCGCTCCTTTTTTTAAATAATAACCAGCTAAAGCACTAATTCCTATACCGCCTATACCTATAAAATGGATTTTCATTGAAATTTATTTTTTTGCAACAGAATGTATTCTGGTTCGCCTTTTTTTAATTTTGATTCCATAACGTCTAAAGATTCAGCTATAAATTCTAGATTAATGTTTTTTTCTATCTCTATAATATTTTCTTGTCTTTGGAGCTCCCACTTTTTAATTCTAGCTAAAGTAATATGAACATCTTTAATTAATTTATCAGCTTTTCCTGTGACCCAAACCATTTTAGGGATAGAATATCCAGGAGGAGCAAAACATATCTTATTCAACTTAATCAAAAAAGGAGAAATATTCTTTGCTTTTTCCTTAGTCTTTTCTATTATTTCTGGAATTTTATCGTCCCTAATATAACCCCAAAAATCAACTGTAATGTGTAAATTTTCTTTTTTAGTCCATTTGGCTGGTAATTCAAAATTATAATAAGAAACAAGCTTTTCTTTTATTTCTTGAGGTAAATTAATAGCAATAAAAACCCTAGCCATTAAACAATTCTAGCATTAATGTTAACAAAAATCAAAAAAGATAAAAATAATTAAATTCGTCTTTTCATCTAATTTTACTCTGCTTCTATTCTCAAATATTTCTTTTTTAATTCTTCCGGAAGCTCGTTAAAAATTTGTTCTAATTCATTAGTAAAAATATTTATTTGTTCACAAATAATACCTATTTCTTCTTTGGTTTTTTTAGCTTTACGTCTATTAAAAATAGATGGTTTTTTATTAAGCTCATTAAGTTCCCTTCTTCTAATTCTAAGAGTATCCATAAGTTTTTCATATTCTTTATATTTATCTAAATAATCTTTTTCTGTTCTTTCTATCTTTTCTATTTTTTCAGCCCTTTCTTTTATTTCCTGTGCCTCTTTTATCTCTTGATCTTCATTATTATTCTGACCAAATTTTTGTTCTAAGTTTTCCATAATATTTTTTAAATTAGATGATTATCCAATAGTATCAAGCCTAGACCTTCTTAAAATCTCTTTTTCCACTTCTTGTTTAGACTTTCCATATTTTAATCTAGACAATTCTTTTAAAGGATTAATTATTTCTTTATTGCCTTCTTTGGGTTTTAGGGCTTTTAATTTAAAAGGAGTAGAAACAGATCCGTTAATCATCATTCTAATTATACAGTTATAATTATCAATATTTACAAAATCATATTTAGAAAAATAAGGAGCAAATTTGTTCTCCAAAAATTCTGCATCATCAGCCCCCACTCTGTAAATAGCCATTGAACCAACATTACCCATAACAGCGTTTTTAATTTCGTCAGCTACTTGAGGAATATATTGATGAGCCAATATTAAATTAAGCCTATATTTTCTAGCTTCAGAAAGAATAGTGGCTACACTGTCAGTAGTAAAGTTTTGAAACTCATCAATGTATAAATAAAAATCTTTTCTATTTTGTTCTAGCATATCTGCTCTTTTCATAGCTGCCATCTGCATTTTAGAAACTAAAATTAATCCTAATAAAGAACTGCTAACTTCTCCAGTTCTTCCTTTAGATAAATTAGCGAGAAAAATTTTCCCCTCATTCATTATTTTAGCCAAATCAAAACCAGATTTTGCTTGACCAATAATGTTTCTTAACATTTCATTTTCAATAAATCTTCCTAACTTTGAAACAACATATCCCAGCATATCAGATCTAGTACTCCCGGTCGTTTGTTTCCATTCTTTTTCCCAAAATAATCTTACTACTGGATCAGTAATACTAGCTAATCTTTCTTCCATAAATTCTGTATCTGTAAAAAGTCGCGGAATTTCTACTAAAGTTCCTGGATCGTTTTTGTTAGCCATTAAAGCTAACATAGCATTTCTCATATAGTGTTCGAACATAGGACCAGTAATTTCAGGAGGAAATAATTTTTGGAAAATAGCTATCATTTCTTGAACAGCAAAATCTTTCTGATCCAAAGTATCATATTCTAACATATTTAAACCAACAGGTCTTTCTGTATAAAAGGGCTCAAAAAGAACAACATCATCTATTCTTTCAGGCGGAATGCTAGCTAAGGTGTTTTCAATTAAATCACCGTGAGGATCAATAACCCCTACTCCTTTACCATTTTTAATATCTTGCCTAATATATTCTTGAAGTAAAGAAGATTTACCAGTACCTGTTTGTCCAATAACATAAAAATGCCTTCTTCTGTCTTCAGCAGAGGCACAATAAACTGGATTTTCTTCGCTTCTATAAATTACATTACCTAATAAAAGATCACCTGATTTAGGCAAATTAGTTGGTGGAGTAACTTCGCCGCTAGTAACCCATTTTATATTTGGTGATTCTAAAGAACTAGTAGGTAAATGAAATATACTAGTTATCTCTTCCAAATTTAGAACGTTTTTTTCTAAAGGATTAAAATTTCTAAAACTAAAATTATAAATAAAGTTTTTAATTCTTTTTGCTTTAACATAAAAAGCGTTAAAAGAATTAGAACTAGAAAATTGGCCAAAACTAGCTTCTAAATAAGAAAGAATTTCTTTTGCTCTTTCCTGAGTCTTGGCTGAGGCTATAATTCTAATATTAGTTTCAAATAAAGGTTTTTTAATTTTATTCTGGATAACTTCTATTGAAAATTCATCAACTGGGTTTTCTTTTTTTTCTTCTTTTTTTTGAAAACTTTCTAGGGTTTTTTTTGTTTCTGATTTTTGAGAATCCCTAATAGCCAAAGATAGGTCTTTGCCTTTTTTTAATAAAGAAATAATTTTATTACCTTGTTTCTGAAAAACAGTATATTTAAACGGTTTTAAGATTAATTGTAGGGCTACTCCTTCTTCTGGTTTTATTTTCGATAAAGCATTTGTAATACTAGCTATAGGGTCTTGAGCTAAAGAAACATATGTATTAATAGGTAAAAAGTTTGTTTCTCTTAATTTCAAATAAGCACCAGCTGTTTTTGAATCTGGCTCAAAAATTGTATAATCACGAGATACTTTACTCACTTGAGCTAATGGATAGACTCCCTGAATATATTTTTCTAGTGAAGATGCTAATTCATTGGGAACAGCAACATAAAACTCAATATCTGTTCCTCCTTGCTCAGAAGCTATCTCAAAAACAATTCTAGGAACACCTTTTGTTTTTAAATTTAAGAAAGAAGAAAAAACTTGCTCCATTGAAGCAATAATTTCTTTTCTTTCTTTCTGGGGGCTTAAATCATCCTTTTTTTCAAACTTGGGTATTCTAATTGAAAACAAAACCATATCAAGGCTTTGTAAAATATTAGAAAATTTTTTCTTTTTATTTTTAAATATGACAACAAACAGAATAATCAATATTAAAAAAGAAAAATAATAATAGAACATTTATTTTAAAAATTTTTTATAATAATTATCTTCTGCTAACCTGTCCCTAAAAACATCAATTAAGTAACCATCTCCTGTCTTTCTAGCTACTTCTATTGAATACAAAAGTCCTTTTACTTCCGCTAATTTAAAAAGTTTTTCTATTTTTCCAGTAAAATTAAGATTTTCTATTTCTGAAACTTCTTCTTTTTGTTGTTCTGTTTCTTCTGCTTTAAAAGTAACGGCTGTTTCTGGATCTTTCTCTTTTTGATGTTTTGTTTTTTCTGTTGTTTCTTTAATCGGTTCTTTTTCTGTTTTTCCTTCAATAAATTCTATGATTTCTTTTTCTTGTTCCATATAATTTTAAAATATGCTATTATTATATATTAATATGGAAAAAGTAAAAAAGCAAGAAACAGATATTCAAAAAATAGTAAATCATTATTTTTATAGCAAGGGTTTAAATTTAGATCAAATTAAACAAAACATTAAAAAACAAAAAATAATTTATTCTAGATTTACTAGACCAGCCAAACAACTTTTAGAATTAGCTGGTTCTGTAAATAAGGCTGAGAAAGCAATTGATAAAGTGGCTCAATGGGCGCAAACAAGAAATCTAGACTACTCAATTGAAACCGTGTTTAAAAAATGGCTGGAACTAGATAAATTAAAACCAAAAGAAATTGTTAAAAAACCATATTATAGATCAAATCCTATGATTTGGTCAAAAGCAAAGAAAAAATGGTTTGTTATTACAAAAGATGATGAATGGCTAGAATTTGCCGGAAAAGAAAAAGACATAGATTGGAAAATAGAAAAATAAAGGTCATTTAATTATTTTAAAAATATTATGGAAAAAGAACCAACAAAAGACACCGCAGAACAAGTAAAAGATTTATTAGAACAGGCTAAAGAAAAAGGAATATTAGCAGAAATAATTTCTAAAAAACCACGATCAGAGGAAGCTAAAAGAATATTTATGGAGCTAGAATTATTAGAATGGAATAAGTCAGCTGCTGAAAAACAAGAAGATTAATAATGCTAAAAATAGTTTTCTTTGGGTCATCAACCTTTTCTTCGGTTATTTTAAATAAATTAAGCAAAACAAAATTTTGTCCTTTTTTAATTGCCACAACAAAAAATTCTAACTTAAAAACAGATATTCCTATTAAATTTTTTCCTTTTTTAATAAAAGAAGCTGATTTGTTTATTGTTGCTTCTTTTGGCAGAATTCTTTCTAAAAAAATATTAAGTATTCCAAAATATGGTAGTTTAAATATCCACCCTTCTTTGCTGCCTAAACATCGAGGCCCATCTCCTTTACAACAAACTATTTTAAATAATGATCAGAAAACAGGAACAACTATTATTCTAATGGATGAATTAATAGATCACGGAAAAATAGTTTCACAAAAGGAATATCTAATTAAACAAAAAGAAACTTTTTTAAGCTTAGAAAAAAAACTAGCTGAAATTTCAGCTGATTTATTAATAAAAACAATTCCTGACTGGATTTCTAAAAAGATAATACCAATTTATCAAAAAGAAGAACAAGCCACTTATACGCATCTTTTTCAAAAAGAAGATGGGAAAATTGACTGGCAAGAGTCTTCAGATATAATTGAAAGAAAAATAAGAGCTCTTAATCCTTGGCCAGGCTGTTTTACTTTCTGGAAGAAAAATAACAAGGATATTCGTATAAAAATTTTAAGGGCAAAAAATTATCAAAAAAATATTTCCGATATTCCAGGAAAAGTTTATGATAATTTAACTATTCAATGCAAAAAAGGAACTTTAGTAATAGAATTATTACAAATAGAAGGTAAAAAACCTGTCTTAGCTCAAGATTTTTTAAAAGGAAATAAAATCAATGAAAGTATCTTATTCTAATTTAGAAAAAGGCTCAAAAATTATTTTAAATAATCAGCCTTATCAGATAATAGAATGCTCTCCTATGTTTAAAGGAAGAGGAAGTTCTGTTCTAAGAGCAAAAATTAAAAACTTAATAACTGAAGAAATTTTTTCTTACACCTTTCAGTCTTCTGACGTTCTAGAACAAGCTGAAATAGAAAAATTTTTAGCTCAATTCATTTATTCTCATAGAGACAAGTTTGTTTTTGTTAAAAAAAATAAAGAAAGAATTACTCTTTCTAGCGATCAAGTTAAAGAAAAAATAGATTTTTTAAAACCAAACCAAGAAGTAGAAATAGTAATTTTTAAAGATAAAATTGTTAATATTAATCTTCCTATTAAATTACAACTAAAAGTAATAGAAGCCCCTCCTGGGGTTAAAGGAGATAGGTCTCAAGCCGGAACAAAACTAATCACCCTAGAAACTGGGGCTAAAATAAATGTTCCTTTGTTTATAAAGAAGGGAGATATTATAGAAATAAACACAGAAAGAAGAGAATATACTAAAAGAATAGAAACAGAATAAACTATCTTTTTTTCTCTAATTTTCTAACCTCTTTTTCCGAATACCCAAAATGATGAGCTATTTCATGATATACTGTTTTAGCTATAATTTTTTTAATATCTTTTTGGTCTTTAGCAATTTTCTCTATTGATTTTTTAAAAATTGTTATTTTATCTGGTAAAACCTGACCATAACCCCATCTTTTAATTTTGGGTATTCCTTGGTAAAGACCTAAAACTAAAGATCCTGATTTATTAAAAAGATACTTATCTTCTATGCAAATTTCAATATTTTCCAGTTTTTTTAAAATATTTTCTGGAATTAAATCAATTCCTTGTTTAACTAATTTTTCAAACTCTTGGTCACTTAATATTGTTCGCACTTTACTTGATAAAAAGCTCTGGGATGATCGCAGGAAGGACATTTTTCTGGAGGTTCTGTTCCTTTATGAACATAACCACATTCTCTACAAACCCATTCAATTTCTTGATCTTTTTTAAATATACTTTCTTTTTTTAATTGTTCTAAAACTTTTTTAAATCTTTGTTCGTGGTGTTCTTCAGCCTTAGCAATAGATCTTAAACGAATAGCAACGTCTTCATAACCTTCTTGCTCTGCTGTTTTAGCAAAATCAGGATACATTTGAGTATATTCATGGTTCTCTCCCTCAATAGCTGATTGTAAATTGTCTATTGTGTTACCATAAATATTAGGAACACTTGCATCTACTAAAATTTCTTGATTATCTGATTTTATTTTTTGAATATGTTCAAATAATCTTTTAGCATGAGCTTTTTCATTCTCAGCTGTAATTAAAAATATTTCAGCTATTTGCTCATAACCTTCTTTTTTAGCTATTTTGGCATAAAAATCATAACGATTTCTAGCTTGGCTTTCTCCAATGAAAGCTTTTGATAAATTTTTTAAAGTTTGCATTTAAGTTATAATCCAACCTCCGTCAACTGGAATTACTGTTCCAGTCATATATGAGGAAAGATCAGATGATAAGAATAAAACGACATTAGAAACTTCTTCTGGTCGACCAGTTCTTTTTAAAGGAATTCTTTGAATTAATGCTTCTAATCCTGTTTGATCTGATTTTACTGGGTCTATCATTGGAGTATCAATAACTCCAGGAGCAATAGCGTTAACTCTAATATTATAAGGGGCAAGATCAATAGCTAAAGCAACAGTCATCCCAGCTATTCCTCCTTTAGAAGAAACATAATGAACTAAATTAGGAAAACCTACGCCCATTTGACCCATAGCAATAGAACCAATGTTAATAATTGTTCCTGATTTTTGTTCTATCATTACTTTTGAAACAGCTAAAGAGCACAAAAAATATCCCTTTAAATTAATATTAATAGTCTTATCCCAATCTTTTTCCGTCATTTCTAAAAATGGTTTAAACTCAGCAATACCAGCATTATTAACTAAAATATCGACTCTCCCCCATTCTTCTTTTGTTTTTTGGACCATTTTATCTACTTCTTGTTTATTACTAATATCACATTTAATAGCTAAAGCTTCTCCGCCTAAATCCTTTATTTCTTTAACTACTTTTTCGCAATCTAGTAAGTTAATATCAGAAACAACTACTTTGGCACCAGCTTGCGCTAAGATTAAAGCATGGGCTTTGCCCATTCCTTGTTTAGCTCCAGTCACAATAGCTATTTTATTATTAAGGTTAATCATATTTTGTATTCTTTTCTTTGCTTAAATTCTTTTTGTTTTCCTTGGTTCCATTGCTTAACTGGCCTTAAATAACCAACTACTCGAGAATAAACCTCACAATCTTGAAAATTATTTAAAGCTTTATTTTTTGAAAAACAATTCTTACACTTAAAAATAGTAATTACTTTTCCATCTTTTTTATATACAACCCTAAATCCGTCCTTAATTTCTTCTTCTTTTAGCTCAATTACTTTTTTACAATCATGACACAATATTTTTTTCATATATTTTTTATTTATTCTCGACCTTTATTGTATTTTATTTTAAATAAAAAACTTTGTCAATTAATAAATTTTTACTATTGACAAAATTTATTTTAAAGATTATAATAAATTTATCAAAAGAACATTAAAAACTAAAAAAGGGAGGAATAATGAAAAGAACTGCGGATCTTTATTATGAAAAATTTCAAGAATTCTTAAAAGAAAAAGAACACGAAAAAGCCCTGAAATTAATGCATGTTTTTTTTGAAGCTCAAAGAATAGTAGACAGAAAAATACCCTGTAATCCATTTTCTCAAGATATAACAGACCAAAGAGAACTTCTTTTAAGGGAATTAATGTTACCTTATATATTAGATACAACAGCGTTACTAATATATGTAATTAACCTTAACTAGGAGGTAAAATGTATTATAAATGGATATTTATGGTTTCTGGCAAAGAAAACGGAGAACCAAAACAAGTAGGAGTTTTGACAGAAACAAAGAAAATGAGTGATGCTTTAGTTGAACTTGGTAGGGCAATTATGCCTTCTGATGGTCTTACAGACAAAACCGTAAGATCGCATCTCGAAAGATATCATGATTATAAAGTAATATCTGTAAATATAGAAAATTAATTTTAAAATAACCCCCTTCCCCCGAAACTTATTTTCGGTGTTGAAATTTAACAGCTGACAAACTACTTAGTCAGTGGGAAGGGGGTCCATAACCTTAGAGAAAATCTAAGGTTTTTTCTTTTAACTAAAAAAGACCGTTTTAAACGGTCCTTTTTAGAATTAAGATAAATCTTGTTTATAATTCTCTAGATTTAATCTTATTAACTTTTGTCTCAAATGCTTTTTTAAACCTAAAATCTTTATATTCTTTTTTTCTATTATCTAACCAAGCCTCAATTCTCACAATATAGAATTTGAAAAACCAAAGAATTAATAAAGTAATTACTAAAGGGATAAAAAATGAATCTAGTAAAGCATTATTAGTCAAACCAGTAGAAACATTAGTTGCTGCTCCTGCTACAGCTGTTTTATTAACTATTACCTTAGCTGTATCTGATAATGAAT